>JAGPBF010000081.1 GCA_018063505.1 Rhodoferax sp. | reverse complement strand
CTGTTCGAGGTGTGGACCTGGCGCCAACTCGGCTACCACGACAAACCGATCGGATTGCTCAACGCCGGCGGATACTACGACGGACTGGTCGAATTTCTGCGCAATTGCGTCGCCACCGGGTTCATGAACGAAGGGCAGATGAACCTGCTGCGGATCGGCAGCGACGCGGCCCCGTTGCTGGCCGACCTGGTTCAGGCCGCTGGCCTGACGGGCAGCCCCCGGCTACAACACATCTGAGCGGGCGTCAGATTGCCGTTTCGTCTTCTTCGCCGGTACGGATACGGACGGTTCGCTCCACCGCGGTCACAAAAATCTTGCCATCACCGATCTTGCCGGTACGGGCCGCCTTGACGATGGCATCGACACAGGTTTCCACGTCCTCGGTGCGAACGACCACCTCGATCTTCACCTTGGGAAGAAAATCGACCACGTATTCGGCGCCGCGGTAAAGCTCGGTATGGCCCTTCTGGCGGCCAAAACCCTTGACCTCCGTGACCGTCAGGCCGGTGACACCACAATCGGCCAGCGCCTCGCGCACTTCCTCAAGCTTGAAGGGTTTGATGATGGCGGTAATCTGTTTCATGGCACTGCGGCTTTCTTGTTGTGAACCGGCCCGGAACGCTGGCCAAGGCCAAGGCATGCCCGGATCCGGAATCAGGTTTCCTGACCCTCTAGGATAGCGCGATTCCAGGCCCGGCCATCATCGCGCCACCGCCCCCGCGTTCAAGGCGCACTATTGCCGGAATTTGCTGGTGATCGGATAACGCCAGTCCTTGCCGAAACTGCGATGGGTGACCCGGATGCCGATCGGCGCCTGTCGGCGCTTGTATTCGTTGAGCTTGATCAGCCGCGTGACGCGCTCCACATCGGCCTCGGGCACGCCGCTGGCGATGATGGAGGCGATGGATTCGTCGTTCTCCATATAGCGCACGATGATGGCATCGAGCACTTCATATGGCGGCAGACTGTCCTGGTCGGTCTGGTCCGGACGCAACTCGGCGCTCGGTGGCCGGGTGATGATGCGCTCGGGTATCGGCGAGGCGCCCCGGCCGTAGGGGTCATGGGCGTTGCGCCAGCGGGCCAGCCGGAAAACGGTGGTTTTGGCCAGGTCCTTGATCACGGCAAAACCGCCGGCCATGTCACCGTACAAGGTGCAATAACCGGTCGCCAGTTCGCTTTTGTTGCCGGTGGTCAGCACGATGCCGCCAAACTTGTTGGACAAGGCCATCAGCAGGGTTCCGCGCACACGCGCCTGGATATTCTCTTCGGTGGCGTCTTGCGGCAACCCGGCAAACTCAGTGGCCAGCGCCGCCCGAAATGCCTCGAACTGGGGCGCAATCGATATCTCGTCGTAGCGCACGCCCATGCGGCGGGCCATCTCGCGCGCATCCTGCCAGCTGATGTCGGCGGTATACGGCGACGGCATCATGACGGTCCGGATGCGGTCCGGGCCCAGCGCGTCGACCGCAATCGCCAGCACCAGCGCCGAATCGATGCCGCCCGACAAGCCCAGGATGGCGCCGGGAAATCCGTTCTTGCCGATGTAGTCGCGCACACCGAGCACCAGCGCATCCCACAGGTCGGCGTCGGCACCGCGTTCGGGCGCGATCCCGCCGGCCAGATGCACCTGGTCGCCAGCACGGGTCGCCGTCACCATGAACTGCTGCTCGCGAAAACTCAGCGCACGTGCCGCTACGCTGCCATCGGCGTCCAGCGCAAACGAATGGCCCTCGAACACCATTTCATCCTGACCGCCGACCAGGTGCGCGTACACCATCGGCAATTCGCAGGCGCGCACGCGTTCACGCATTACCTGCTCGCGCTCGCCGCCCTTGCCCACATGGAACGGCGAGGCATTGATCACCGCCAGCACCTGGGCACCGGCCTGGCGCGCCAGCCGCGCCGGCTCCTCGTACCAGGCATCCTCGCAGATCAGCAGGCCGACCCGAAGATGGTCCGGGCCGCTGCCGACCTCGAACACGCAGGTATCGGTGCCCGGCACGAAGTAGCGACGCTCGTCGAACACCTGGTAGTTGGGCAGTTCGCGCTTGGCATAGGTATGAAGAATCTGCCCCTCGCGCAATACACTGGCGGCATTGAAACGCTTCTGGGACGAGACCGAACGGGTTCGCACACCGCCGCCGGTCGGGTGTCCGACCACCACCGTCATGCCTTTTAACCCCGCAAGCGCCTCGGCGACCGATTTGACGGCATCATCGCAAGCTTCGATGAACACCTCACGCAGGAACAGGTCTTCGGCCGCATAACCGCAGATTGACAATTCGGGGGTCAGCATCAGCAACGCGCCATCGGCATATGCTGCCTGCGCCGCATCGACGATTTTTTTCGCATTGCCCGGCATGTCACCGACAACGAAATCGAGCTGGGCAACACAGATCTTGAGATTCATGAAATCAGTAACCGTGGTTGGAGTCAGGGCTGCGATCGCCGCATCTATCGCCGGACAGCGCGTCAGCGACGCAGCAGCTTGCGGGAGGCCATTGTGAGTCGGAACGATTATGTCATCGAGGTTCACGACTCGCCGCTGGCGATTGCAGCATCCGACTGGAACGCACTGCTGGCGCTGCAACAGGAGCCCACGCCCTTCATGCGGCATGAATACCTGGCAGCCATGCACGAGAGTGGCAGCGCCACGACCAAAACCGGCTGGACGCCGCGCTTCCTGACCCTGTGGCAACAAGCCGCCGGCAGTGGTGGCGGCCCGCGCGAGCTGGCCGGCGCGTGCCCGCTGTACCTGAAGGACCATTCCTATGGCGAATACGTGTTCGACCATGCCTGGGCCCACGCGTATCGCCAGCATGGCCTGCATTACTACCCCAAGGCGCTGGTGGCACCGCCGTTCACGCCGGTTCCCGGTGCCCGCCTGCTGGCACGCAACGATGACGCACGCCGGGCGCTCGCCAAAGGCCTGCTGCAGTGGTGTGACGCCTCCAAACTATCGTCACTGCACCTGTTGTTTGCCAGTGATGCCGACGTGTCGGCATGCCAGGATGCCGGCATGATGCTGCGCCACAACGTGCAGTTCCACTGGACCAACCGCACCCAGGCTTATCGCGACTTCGATGACTTTCTCTCCAGCCTGAACCAGGAGAAGCGCAAGAAGATCCGCCAGGAACGGCGCAAGGTCGAACAGGCCGGCGTGGTGTTCCGTGGCACCTGCGGCAGCGCGATTTCAGCGCATGACTGGGACTTCTTCTACCGCTGCTACGAGCGCACGTACTACGAACATGGCAACGCACCGTACCTGAGCCGGGATTTTTTCCATCGCATGGAACGCCGCATGGCGGACAACTGGCTGCTGTTCATTGCCGAGCGCCAGGGCCAGCCGATTGCCAGCAGCCTGATCGCCTTGTCCGACCCGGGGCCGAATGCAGACAAGGTCGCTTACGGCCGCTACTGGGGTGCGCTGGAGCGGGTCGATTGCCTGCATTTCGAGGCGTGCTACTACCAGCCACTGCAATGGTGTATCGCCAACGGCTACCGGCGATTCGAAGGCGGCGCACAAGGCGAGCACAAGATGGCGCGCGCCTTGCTGCCGGTGCAAACCACCAGCGCCCACTGGCTGGCCCATCCCGCGTTTGCCGATGCCGTCGACGATTTCCTGCAGCGCGAACGCAAGGGCATCGGCAACTACATGGCCGAACTCGAAGAACGCAATCCGTTCAAGACCGGTCGGCCATGAGCGTCGCGCCCAAGCGAGCGCGCAGCGCAGCCGCTATTTCTTTGCGGCCAATGCCGCCAGCATGCGCATCGTATCGGTCTTGCGGTCGGCATTGACCCTGGCCACGGCGGGCCGTTCGCCCATCGTCTTCAGATAGTCCTTCACCGGCAATGTCGCCAGCAGGTCTTCGCCAAAAATGATCTTGCTGGCACTGGAGACCACCGGCAGGTGCACGACCGCCGCGCAATCGGCCAGCGTGAAATGGTCGCCGGCAACGAACGGCTTGAAAATGGCAATCCGCGCAAACGCCGCCACACCCCGGGTCAGCAACTTGTGTGCGCGCTCCTTGACGCCGTCACCGAGCTTTCCACCAAAAAACGCCTCCGGATACAACTCGCGCGCCACCAGCTCCAGGTGCAACTCGATGTAGACCACCAGTTCGCGCACCTTGGCCGCGGCAAACGGGTCTGACGGAACCAGCGCATGTTGCGGATACTGCGCCTCGATGTATTCAGCGCAAGCCATCGATTCGGAGATGCAACCGATGCCGGTGTCCAGAAACGGCACCTTGCCCATGGGAGAGCGCTCGAGCACCGCTGGATCGGAGCTGCCGGTCTGCACCATCTCCTCTTCGAACGACACCTGCTTTTCGAGCAATTGCAGCTTGACCTGGTTGTAGTAGTTGCTGGCAGCAAAGCCGCAGAGCTTGAGTGTCATGGTGAAAGTCTCCGGTTGTGAATCTGTGGCCAAATCGGCCGCGGGCTTCGATTATGCGAATTTTGCGCAGACCGCGGCAGTCCCGCCGCAGACCGGTCGTGGCTTGACGATCGCCCGCCTGTGGCACTATCACCCATACGACACCCGATTCACCCACCCAGTCTGCGGCGATTTACCGCTGCACAGCCCCATCCATGGCAGAGCACCAAGCACCATCGCCTTCCCACCCGCCACCCAACGCCTTGCTGCTGGCCATGGAACTGCGCGCGCCCTGGGAGTTCGGAGCCATCCTGCCGGCCTGGTTCACGCTGCAGCGGGCGCCACGCGGCGATGGCCATCCGGTCATCGTGTTCCCCGGCCTGTCGGCCAGCGACGCCTCCACGTTCCCGCTGCGCAGCTACCTGCAACGCCAGGGCTACACGGTGTCTGGCTGGAACCAGGGTTTCAACTTCGGACCACGCGCGGGCGTGTTGCGCAGTGCGCAGGAGCAACTCGAAGACGTGGTCGCAGCCAGTGGCCAGAAGGCCAGCCTGATCGGCTGGAGCCTGGGCGGCATCTACGCACGCGAACTCGCCAAACTGTTGCCCGACCATGTCCGAAGCGTGATCACGCTGGGTACGCCGTTCGCCGGTGCGCCAAGCAGCACCAACGCCTGGCGGCTGTACCAGCTCGCCAGTGGCCGGGACATCGGCCTGGAGGCAAGCCAATACGACCTGCCTGGGGCGCCGAGCGTGCCTACCAGTTCGATCTACTCGCGCACCGATGGCGTCGTGGCCTGGCAGGCCAGCCAACAGGCGCCTTGCAGCGTCAACCCGCATACGGAGAACATCGAGGTACTGGCCAGCCACCTCGGCCTGGGCCTGAACCCCAGCACCTGGTGGGTGCTGGCCGACCGGCTGGCGCAGGTCGAGGGAAACTGGGCACCGTTCAAGCGCAAGCGCGGGCTGCACGGGTTGATTTTTCCCGATCCGGCGCGCTGATCCCGGCCTGGTGCCGGCCTGCAGGCAAAAACGCCGGCAAGTTGCCGGCGTTGGGTGGGAGTTTGGGCGCGTCAGGCTGCCTGTCGCCGCTGGTAATTCGCGATGCCGTCCATGATTTCCTTGCGCGCAGAATCGGCGCCTTCCCAGCCCAGGATCTTGACCCACTTGCCGACTTCGAGATCCTTGTAGTGCTCGAAGAAGTGCGAGATGGTCTTGAGCCGCATCGGGTTCAGGTCTTCGGGCTTCTGCCACTGCGTATAGATGGACAGGATCTTGTCGATCGGCACTGCCAGCACCTTGCCGTCATCGCCAGCCTCGTCCTGCATCTTCAGAATGCCGATCGGACGGCACGGAACAACCACACCGGGGATCAGTGGCACCGGCGTGATCACCAGCACATCCACCGGGTCACCGTCGCCGCTGATGGTGCGCGGAACGTAACCGTAATTGGTCGGGTAATGCATCGACGTGCTCATGAAGCGGTCGACAAAAATGGCGCCTGTGGCCTTGTCGACTTCGTACTTGACCGGATCGGCGTTCATCGGAATCTCGATGATCACGTTGAAGGCGTCGGGCACGTTGTCGCCAGGGGTGACGTTGTCCAGGGACATGGGGTATTCGCTCTCTCGGATGGAAGGTTGGCTGAATCGGTATTAACCCTGATTTTACTGACGCACGCCTTGCGCGGCCGGAATGCGCCGTGTTTTAAGTTACAGTTCGCCCGTTGGCCAATCGACTCCTGATCGGGAAACGCGAGGAAGCAACGCAGCCGGGCACGGCGTGCGTCGTGCCCCTTGTGCTTAAAACCTGGTCTTTGGACCGTTCAGGGTACATGGCTGCCGCCACGCGGCATGCTGCGACCCTGCTTGATTTGGAGGTACGACTATGACGGGCAACTCGGTGCTGATACTGGCACTTGTCTGCGGGCTTATCGCAGTGGCATACGGATTTTGGGCACGAAGCTGGATTCTTGCCCAAGACGCCGGCAACGCGCGCATGCAGGAGATCGCAGCCGCGATCCAGACCGGCGCTGCAGCCTATCTGTCCCGGCAATACAGGACCATCGCCATCGTTGGCGTGGTGCTCGCCATCCTGATCGCCGTATTCCTCGATCGCGCCAGCGCTGTCGGCTTCGTGGTCGGGGCCGTGTTGTCCGGCGCCTGCGGCTTCATCGGCATGAACGTCTCGGTGCGCGCCAACGTGCGCACCGCGCAGGCGGCGACCAAGGGCATCGGCCCGGCTCTGGACGTGGCCTTCCGCGGCGGCGCCATCACCGGCATGCTGGTGGTCGGCCTGGGCCTGCTCGGCGTCACCGGCTTTTACTGGTTCCTGGTTGGCAACGGCAATCTGACGCCCGATGCCAACCTGGCCAAACTGCTCAATCCGCTGATCGGATTCGCGTTCGGCTCCTCGCTGATCTCGATCTTCGCCCGGCTCGGTGGCGGCATCTTCACCAAAGGCGCCGACGTGGGCGCCGACCTGGTGGGCAAGGTCGAGGCCGGCATTCCGGAAGACGACCCGCGCAATCCGGCGGTCATTGCCGACAACGTAGGCGACAACGTCGGCGACTGCGCCGGCATGGCGGCCGACCTGTTCGAAACCTACGCAGTGACGCTGATCGCCACCATGGTGCTGGGTGCATTGCTGGTGACCAACGCCGGCACCAACGCCGTGGTCTACCCGCTGGCGCTGGGCGCCGTGTCCATCATCGCGTCCATCATCGGCTGCTTCTTCGTCAAGGCATCCCCCGGCATGACCAACGTGATGCCGGCCTTGTACAAGGGTCTGGCGGTTGCCGGCGTGTTGTCGCTGGTGGCGTTCTACTTTGTCACCATGTGGCTGATCCCTGACAACGCGATCAAGGCAGCAGGAAGCCAGATGGCGCTGTTTGGCGCCTGCACCGTGGGCCTGGTGCTGACCGGCGCGCTGGTCTGGATCACCGAATACTACACCGGCACCCAGTACGCTCCGGTGCAGCATATTGCGCAGGCATCGACCACCGGCCACGGCACCAACATCATTGCCGGCCTGGGCGTATCGATGAAATCCACCGCCTGGCCGGTGATCTGCGTCTGTATCGCGATCTGGGTTTCGTTTGCACTGGCCGGCCTGTACGGCATTGCGATCGCCGCCACGTCGATGCTGAGCATGGCCGGCATCGTGGTCGCGCTGGACGCCTACGGCCCGATCACCGACAACGCCGGCGGCATCGCCGAGATGGCCGAGATGCCCGCCAGCGTGCGTGACATCACCGATCCACTGGACGCCGTGGGCAATACCACCAAGGCGGTGACCAAGGGTTATGCGATCGGCTCGGCCGGCCTGGCGGCGCTGGTGCTTTTTGCCGACTACACCCACAAGCTGGAGTCCTACGGCAGCACGGTGAGTTTCGACCTGAGCAATCCGATGGTCATCATCGGCCTGTTCATCGGCGGCCTGATTCCCTACCTGTTCGGCGCCATGGCGATGGAGGCCGTCGGACGTGCCGCCGGTGCCGTGGTGGTCGAGGTGCGGCGCCAGTTCCGCGAGATCAAGGGCATCATGGAAGGCACGGCCAAGCCCGAATACGGCCGGGCCGTGGACATGCTGACGTCAGCGGCGATCAAGGAAATGATGATCCCGTCGCTGCTGCCGGTGGCCGCACCGATCCTGGTCGGCCTGCTGCTCGGCCCTGAAGCCCTCGGTGGCATGCTGATGGGCACCATCGTGACCGGCCTGTTCGTTGCGATCTCCATGTGTACCGGTGGCGGTGCCTGGGACAACGCGAAGAAATACATCGAAGACGGCCACCACGGCGGCAAAGGCTCCGAGACCCACAAGGCAGCGGTGACCGGTGACACGGTGGGCGATCCGTACAAGGATACGGCCGGTCCGGCGGTGAACCCGTTGATCAAGATCATCAACATCGTGGCCTTGCTGATCGTGCCGCTGGTGATGCAGTTCCATCCGCCGATGGCCAAAAAAGCCGGCGCCGTCGTGACCGAACCGGCAGCCGTGACGGCCCAGGCCACGATGGTGGCGCCGCCAGCCCCGACCGTCATCGTCCGCTGATCGAACACTTTTCGATTTGTCAGCATCAAGGCCCGCTTCGGCGGGCCTTTTGCTTGAAGGCGCCATTGCCGCAGCCGCGCTCGGGGCATTCGCAAGGCCGCGGCGCGGCTGGCTTAAACTCGGTTGCAGAGCGCATGCACGTCATGGACCCTTCGGCAAGCACCTCGCTGCATGCCACTCCAGTGGCGCCGACGCCGCAAACCACGCAACAGACAGCCGACCACCACCATGCAATACAACTTTATCGCCAACCAGCCTGCCGCCAGTAGCAGCGGCCGCCACATTGCCGTCATCGATCCGTCTGACGGCCAGGTTTTCGACGAACTGCAGCGCAGCGATGGCAAGGATATCGATGCCGCCGTGGTTGCGGCGCGCCACAGCATGGACCACGGCTGGGGCCTTCTCACAGCCGCCGAACGCGGTCGCATGCTGATGCGCCTGTCGGGCAAGGTTGCCGAACACGCCGGCGAACTGGCGCTGCTCGAACAACGCGACTGCGGCAAGCCGGTCAAGCAGGCGCGTGCCGACGCGGCGGCGCTGGCGCGCTACTTCGAGTTCTATGCCGGCGCCTGCGACAAGCTCCATGGCGAGACGCTTCCTTATCTGGATGGCTACAGCGTATTCACCTGGCGCGAACCCCATGGCGTGACCGGCCATATCGTGCCGTGGAACTATCCGATGCAGATCTTCGGCCGCAGCGTCGGGGGTGCGCTGGCCGCGGGCAACACCTGTGTCGTCAAGCCGTCGGAAGACGCCTGCCTGTCGCTGATCCGGGTCGCCCAACTGGCGGCCGAGATCGGTTTTCCCGCCGGCACCATCAACATCGTCACCGGTTACGGGTACGAGGTCGGCGACGCACTGGCGCGCCACCCGGATATCGACCACATCAGTTTCACCGGCAGCCCGTCGGTCGGCACGCTGATCCAGCAAGTCGCGGCCGAGCGCCATTGCCCGGTCACGCTGGAACTGGGCGGCAAGAGCCCGCAGATCGTGTTCGCCGACGCAGACCTGGACGCGGTCATCCCCACCGTCATCAACGCCATCGTGCAAAACGCCGGCCAGACCTGCTCTGCCGGTTCACGTCTGCTGGTCGAACAATCCATCTACGAACCCCTGCTCGAGCGCCTGGGCGCGGCCTTCAGCGCCCTTCGCGTGGGACCCGCGGCCATGGATCTGGACGTCGGTCCGCTGATCCGTGAAAGCCAGCTGACCCGTGTCGGTGAATTCCTGGCGTCAGCGCGCGACGCCGGAATCGCGACCGTGGCCCAGGGTCAGGTGGTCGCCGATGCGCCCAACACCGGGTTCTACCAGGCGCCAGCCTTGCTGCGTGACGTGCCGGTCAACCACAAGCTGGCCCAGCAGGAGGTGTTCGGACCGGTTCTCGCCGCCATGTCGTTTGCCGACGAGGACCAGGCCGTGGCGCTGGCCAACGCCACCCAGTTCGGCCTGGTGGCCGGCGTCTGGACGCGCGACGGGGCGCGCCAGTTCCGCATGGCCAAGCGGGTACGCAGCGGCCAGGTGTTCATCAACAACTATGGCGCCGGTGGTGGCGTCGAGTTGCCGTTCGGCGGCGTCAAGTCGTCGGGCTACGGCCGTGAAAAGGGATTCGAGGCCTTGTACGGCTTCACAACCCTCAAGACCGTGGCCGTGCGCCACGGCTGAACACAGGCATTGACTGCGGTGCGCGTTGTGTTTGTCAGCATGCCCGTCATGGGATCGGGCTGCAAGAAGCTGCCGATGCGGGTCCGTACGGCAGAATCACAACATGGTTAAACGTGTCATTCCCTTGCTGGACCAGCGCCAGATCAACCCGGCAGCGCTGCTGGATGTCGCACCGATGGCTGCCACCGGATTGCTGGGCGACAGCCTGGGTCGGCCGCTGCGCGACCTGCGCATCAGTGTCACCGATCGCTGCAATTTCCGTTGCAGCTACTGCATGCCCAAGGAGGTTTACGACAAGGACCATGCCTACCTGCCGCATTCGGCGCTGCTCGATTTCGAGGAGATCACCCGGCTGGCCCGCCTTTTCGTGGCCCATGGCGTGCAGAAGTTGCGCCTGACCGGTGGCGAGCCGCTGCTGCGCAAGAACATCGAGGTGCTGGTCGCCCAACTTGCCACTTTGCGTACACCGGACGGCCAGCCACTGGACATCACGCTGACGACCAACGGCTCGTTGCTGGCGCGCAAGGCCAAAGCCCTGCGCGAGGCCGGTCTGCGCCGGGTCACGGTCAGCTTGGACGGGCTCAACGATGCGGTGTTCCGCGGCATGAACGACGTCGATTTTCCAGTCGCCGAAGTGCTGGCCGGCATCGAGGCCGCACGCGCGGCCGGCCTGGGGCCGATCAAGGTCAACATGGTGGTCAAACGCGGCACCAACGAACACGAGATCCTGCCGATGGCCCGGCATTTTCGCGGCACCGGCATCGTGCTGCGCTTCATCGAATACATGGACGTCGGCGCCACCAACGGCTGGCGCATGGACGAGGTCCTGCCTTCGGCCGACGTGGTGCGCCTGATCAGCCAGGAGTTGCCGCTGGTGGCGCTGGAAGCGACCCGACCCGGAGAGACGGCCGAGCGCTGGGGTTATGCCGATGCCCAGGGTCGGCACCTGCCCGCGCTCGGCGAAATCGGGGTGATCAGCAGTGTCACCCAGGCGTTTTGCCATGCATGCAACCGGGCCCGACTGTCGACCGAAGGCAAGCTGTACCTGTGCCTGTTTGCGTCCTCCGGCCATGACCTGCGCGCGCTGTTGCGTGGCGGCGCCAGCGATGCCGAACTGATCTCGGCCATCGGTGCCATCTGGGGTCCGCGCGACGACCGCTATTCGGAACTGCGCAACACCGCCGCGGCCCCGACCCGCCCGCGTGTGGAAATGAGTTACATCGGGGGCTGACACGCGTGATGCAGCAAGCTGACCACTCCGAAGAACATGCCGCCACCAGCAGCAGCGCTGCGCCGGCGGGTACCGCGCTGCATGCGATAGACCGCGTGTCGATCACCGGCGTGGTTCTCGCAGGTGGCCGTGGCACCCGCATGGGTGGCCTGGACAAGGGACTGCAGCTCTACGGCGACATGCCGCTGGCGCAACATGCGCTGCGCCGCCTGCAGCCCCAGGTGGGGCCGGCGCTGATCAATGCGAATCGCAACCTGGCGCAATACCAGTCCTTCGCTGTGCCGGTGGTGGCCGACACGGTGCCCGACTTCGCAGGCCCACTGGCCGGCTTCATCACCGCGATGGAAAACTGCCAGACACCGTATCTGATGACGGTGCCTTGCGACACGCCCCGTTTCCCGACCGATCTGGTGCCCCGGCTCGCTTTGGCCATGGCGCAGCACCACGCAGATATCGCCATGGCCAGCGCGCTGGAGACTCAGGCAGATGGCACACCGGCGTGGTTCCGCCAGCCGGTGTTCTGTCTGCTCAAGGTGGCATTGCTGCCCAGCCTGCGCGCCTTTGTGCTGGATGGCGGGCGCAAGATCGGCGCCTGGACGGCGCAGCAGCACACGGTTCAGGTCCAATTCGACGAGCCCGGCGCATTTGCCAACGTGAACACGCTGGCGCAATTGCAGACACTGCAGACATGACACCGACGATCGAACAGATAGCGGCGCAGCTGCAAGGTTATGACCCGCAAAGCCTGCGTGCCGATACCGTGTTGCAGTTCCTGGACAAACTGGTGCAACCCGTTGACGAGATGGAACAGGTCAGCGTGTTCGATGCCTTCGAACGGGTGCTGGCGCAGGACATCGTCTCGCCGATCAGCGTGCCGCCGCATGACAACTCGGCAATGGACGGCTTTGCATTTGACGGCGGCGCGCTGCAAGCCGGTCAGCGCCTGTCGCTCAAGGTGGTTGGCACCGCGCTGGCTGGAGAACCCTGGCAAGGCTCGGTCGGCCCGGGCCAGGCGCTCAAGATCATGACCGGCGCGGTCATGCCCGCCGGGCTCGACACGGTGGCGCCGCACGAACTGGTGCAGGCCACGGCTGACACCATCACCATCGCTGCCGGTGTACTGGCGCGCGGCGACAACCGGCGCAAGCTGGGCGAAGACCTGATGCAGGGCCAGCCGGCCTTGCGCCAGGGCGAGCGGCTCGGACCGGCAGCGCTGGGCTTGATTGCCAGCCTGGGCATCGCGCAGGTGCCGGTCTGGCGCCGGCCGACCGTGGCCTTTTTCTCCACCGGCAACGAGATCCTGAGCCTGGGCCAGGCGCCACGACCCGGTGCGGTGTACGACAGCAATCGTTATACCGTGTTCGGCATGTTGCAACGCCTGGGCGTGCAGGTCATCGACATGGGTGTGGTGCCGGACGAACCGGCCGCGCTGGAACAGGCGTTCCTGCAGGCGGGCGCACGCGCCGATGCCATCATCACCAGCGGTGGCGTCAGCGTTGGCGAGGCAGACTACACCAAGGCCATGATGCGCAAACTCGCCGGCGCCAGCGGTGGCGTGGCGTTCTGGCGCATTGCCATGCGCCCCGGGCGCCCGATGGCGGTGGGGCGGATCAATGGCGCGGCCGATGGTGCCGGCGGCCGGTCAGCCGTGTTGTTCGGCCTGCCGGGCAACCCGGTGGCGGTGATGGTGACCTTTCTGGCTTTCGTGCGACCAGCCCTGTTGCGCATGATGGGTTGCAAGGCGGCACCCGCGCCCTTGCTGCGGGCGCACAGCCTGGAGCCGATCCGCAAAAAGGCCGGGCGCACCGAATACCAGCGTGGCATCGTGTCGTCGGCGCCTGACGGCAGCCTGCGTGTGTGTACCACCGGCAATCAGGGTTCGGGCGTACTGCGCTCGATGGTGCAGGCCAACGGCCTGATCGTGCTCGGGCACGACCAGGGCAACGTGGCTACCGGCGACGAAGTCGACGTGATGATGTTCGACGGCGCTCTTTGAGCGTTGCTGGTTGTCGCGGCCTGCGTCGGGCGGGTCAATGCGTCGGGTCGGTGGCCAGGGTCGGTCCACCTGGCGCTTCGGAAGTGCCATGCACATGCGCCACTTCCTTCTTCGCTCCGGGTGCATGGCGACGTGCCAGCAAGGTGTACATCGTCGGCACCACAAAGATCGTCAGCAAGGTGCCCAGGCTCATGCCGCCCACGATCACCCAGCCGATCTGGCGCCGGCTCTCGGCACCAGCGCCGGTGGCCAATGCCAGTGGCAACGCACCCAGCACCATGGCGCCGGTGGTCATCATGATCGGGCGCAGGCGTTGCGATGCCGACTTGCGGATCGCGTCCATCATGTCCAGCCCCTGCTCGCGCAGCTGGTTGGCGAACTCGACGATCAGGATGCCGTGTTTGGTGATCAGACCCACCAGCGTGATCAGACCGATCTGACTGAACACATTGAGGGTTCCGCCTGACCATTGCAAGGCCAGCAAGGCGCCAGCCATCGACAGCGGAACGCTGAGCAGGATCACGAACGGGTCGACGAAGCTCTCGAATTGCGCCGCCAGCACCAGGAAGATGAAGAACAAGGCCAGGATGAAAACCAGCGTCAGCGAATCCGACGATTTGCGGAATTCGCGGCTGATACCGTTGAGATCGGTCGCATAACCGGGCTTGAGAACCGTCTTGGCGGTCTGGTCCATGAAGGCCAGCGCCTCGCCGACCGAGTAGTTCGGTGCCAGATTCGCGGTGATCGATGCCGAGCGCCGCTGACCGAAATGGTTGAGCTCGCGCGGCACCACTACCTCGCGGATATTGACCAGTGCCGACAGCGGGATCATCGTGTCGTTCTTGCCACGCACGAAGATCCGCTCGATATCCGACGGCGTTCCGCGACCGGTGTCCATGGTCTGCACGATCACATCGTATTGCTCGCCGTCGCGTTTGAAACGCGTCACGATGCGCCCGCCCAGCATGGTCTCGACCGCACGCGCTATCGCGTCGACCCCGACACCGTTGTCTGCTGCGCGCTCGCGGTCCACCTCGAGCTTGATCTCCGGCTTGTTCAGGCGCAGATCGGTGTCGACCTGGGCAAAACCCGGGTTCTTCGCCAGTTCGTCCTGGAAGGCGCGAACAGTCAGCGCCAGGTTGGCATAACTCTCCGATGTGATGATCACGTAGTTGATTGGGCGCTGCGTGAAGCCCTGGCCGAGCGAGGGCGGCGTGATCGGAAACGCGCTGACGCCGGTCAGTCCGGCAACTCTGGGGGTCATCTCGCGCGCCATTTCCTGCGTCGTTCGTTTGCGCTCCTCCCACGGCACGGTGCGAAAGAAGATGTTGCCCTGGGCCACCGTCGGATTGCCGATGGTGGCGAAGATGCGGTCGAATTCGGGGAAACCCTCGCCGATACGTTCGATGGCCGTGGCGTAACGGTTGGTGTATTCCAGTGTCGCGCCATCAGGGCCGTTGATCTGCGCCAGCACGACACCCCGGTCCTCGATCGGTGCCAGCTCGCGTTTGATGTCCCCCAACACCGACCACGACACCGCACCGCTGCCGATGGCCACCAGCACAATCAGCCAGCGCACTTTCAGCGTCCAGGCCAGCAAATGGCCATAAGCCCGCGTCACGGCCTGCAAACCGCGTTCCATGCCGCGATCGAAGAAGCCGGGCTTGGGGTTGTGGCGCAACAACAGCGAACACATCATCGGCGTGAGGGTCAGCGCGACCAGCCCCGACACCACGACCGCACCGGCCAGCGCCAGCGCAAATTCGGTGAACAGGCGACCGGTGCGCCCTGGCGCGAATGCCAGTGGTGCGTACACCGCCACCAGCGTCATCGTCATCGCCACAATGGCAAAGCCCACCTCGCGCGCGCCGCGGATCGCCGCCTGGAACGGTGTCATGCCCTCCTCTATGTGGCGGAAGATGTTCTCCAGCATGACGATGGAATCGTCCACGACCAGCCCGATCGCCAGCACCAGCGCCAGCAGCGTCAAGGTGTTGATACTGAAGCCGGCCAGGGCCATCAGCGCGAAGGTGCCGATCAGTGCCACCGGGATGGTCAGCAGCGGGATGATCGACGCGCGCAGCGTGCGCAGGAACACGAAGATCACCAGCGCGACCAGTACCACGGCCTCGGCAATCGTTGCGTAGACCGCCTTGACCGAGCGGTCGATGAATACCGAGTTGTCGTTCGCCACCTCGATCGTCACACCCGGCGGCAGGTCGTTCGAGACCTTGGCCAACAGGGCGCGCACGCCGGCCGACAGCTCCAGCGGATTGGCCGTCGCCTGGCGGATCACGCCCAGCGCAACCGAGTCACGTCCATTGAGCCGCACGCTCGAGCGCTCGTCGGCGGCGCCGGTCTGGACCCGGGCTACATCGGCGATACGTATTGGAAGGCCATTGACCGTGCGGATCACGACCTGGCGGAACTCTACCGGACGTTGCAGGTCGGTGGCGGCGGTAACGTTGAATTCGCGCTGCCGGCTCTCGATGCGCCCTGCCGGGACCTCCAGATTGGAGCGGCGCAGTGCGTCTTCGACGTCCTGCACGGTGAGCCGGTAGGCCGCAAGCCGGTCCGGATCGAGCCCGATCCGCATGGCCAGCTTGCGCTCGCCAAAGACCGTCACGTCGGCCGCCCCCGGCGCAGTCTGCAACACGGGTTTGACCAGCTGGTTGGCCATGTCGGTGAGCTGCAGCGCGGTATGCGTGTCCGAACTCAGCGCCAGGAACACCACCGGGAAGGACTCCGCCTCGACCTTGGCGATCACCGGCTCGTCGATGCCCTGGGGCAGACGCTGGCGCACGCGCGAGACCTTGTCGCGCACGTCGGCTGCTGCCGAATCCGGATCCCGGCTCAATGCGAACCGGATCGAGATCAGGCTGCGTTCCTGCCGGCTGATCGAGGTGATCACGTCGACGCCTTCGATGCCGGCCAGAGAATCCTCCAGCACCTTGGTGACCTGGCTCTCGATCACCTCGCTGGAGGCGCCGCCAAATCGGGTCTGGACGCTGACCACCGGCTCGTCGATCTTGGGATATTCACGCACCGACAGGCGGTTGAAGGACACAGCGCCGATCAGCACGATCAGCAGCGACACCACGGTCGCGAATACCGGTCGTCGAATGGACGTTTCGGCCAGTTGCATGGCGGTGCCTCTTAGTTGACGAGCGCTGCGACCGGACCGGGTGCCGACGCACCCATGGCGGGCCCACCGCCGCTACCCGGGGCCGCCGACGCGCCAGCGGCCGGCGCACCAGCCGCTGCGGGCCCCCCTGGAGCGCCACGCGCGCCCGGACGTCCGAGCTCGACGATGCGCAACGCGGTACCGTCGCGCTGCAGACGCTGCTGGCCGGCAACAACCACGGTTTCTCCTTCGGCCAGGCCCTCGAGCACCTCGACCTTGCCCAGTTGCCGCACACCCAGCTTGACCTCCTGGCGCATGGACACCCACTGGGCATCGGCCGGCAACTGGCGTTCGGCCGAGGCAGGCACCTGCGCTGGTTCCATGACCTTGATGACGAATTGCCGGCCGCCCTGGGGCACGATCGCCTCTTCTGGAATCACGATGGCCGCATCCCTGACCGCGAATACGGTCGTGACCCGTGCAAACATGCCGGGCCGCAAGGGCATGGCGGCGCCGCCGCGGTTGCCTTTGTCGGCCCCTGCGCGAGCGCTTGCGGCCGTCCCGCGAATGGCAGCTTCGGCAGTGGTGCCGCCACCTGTCACCGCACCGCAGAGCGCCGCTTCCGGCGCCGCACTGCGCGCCGGCGCGCCACGCGGCGCATCGGTGGCGCCAGCGCCGGCCCGATCTGCGCCCGCCGGGCCACGCGTAGTGCCGGAGCGCTTTGCCACCACTGCATTGCGACCGGCGTCGGTTGCCGGCTTGCCGGCAGCCTGGGCACCAGCACCAGCACCAGCACCACCGGGGCGTCCGCCACCCTGGGCCATGGCTTCGCCCATGGTGTTGGGTAAAACCGCGCGGACACCCACCGAGCGGCCGTTGACGTCGAGCAGCGGATCGATTGCCTCGATGCTGGCCTTGAATACCCGCCCCGGAAAGGCGTCAAGCCGCAACTGCACGTTCTGGCGGGCCCGCAATTTGCCCTGGAACCGCTCGGGCAGCCGGAAATCGGCATACATGCTGCCAATATCTTCCAGGTTCACCAGGTCTGCGCCGTCCTTGACGAAATCACCGAGATTGACATTGCGGATTCCGACCGTGCCATCGAACGGCGCCAGAATGGCCATGCGGGACCAGCGGGCACAGGCCAGCGCCAACTGGGCTTCGGCAACCTGCAGGTTGGCACCACTTTCATCGAGCACGCGCTGGGCCACGAAACTCTGCGCCACCAGTTCCTGGTTGCGTTTGAGGTTGGCCTGGGCTATCGACACCTGCGCCTGCGCCTGCTTGATCTCGGCCTTTTGCAAGGTGTCGTCCAGTTGCACCAGCACCTGCCCCTTGCGCACTGTCGCCCCGTCGGCGAAGCCCAGTTCCTTGA
>JAGPBF010000259.1 GCA_018063505.1 Rhodoferax sp. | reverse complement strand
CATCAAAATCTTCACGGCGTTCATTCCAGACCCTCCTCGACCAGTTCGGCCGCGCGCAGCAGCGCACGCGCCTTGGCCTCTGTCTCTCTCCATTCCATTTCCGGCACCGAGTCGGCAACAACGCCGGCGGCGGCCTGCACATACAGGTTGCCGTCCTTGATGACGCCGGTGCGGATCGCGATGGCCACATCCATGTCGCCGGCATAACTGAGGTAGCCGCAGGCACCGCCATACAGGCCGCGCTTGTTCGGCTCGAGCTGGTCGATCACCTCCATCGCGTGGACCTTGGGGGCCCCGGTCAGGGTTCCGGCCGGGAAGGTGGCCCTGAGCACATCCATGCTGGTCATGCCGTCGTTGAGAATGCCCTCGACGTTGCTGACGATATGCATCACATGGCTGTAGCGCTCGACGGCGAAGGCCTCGGTCACCTTGACACTGCCGGTCCTGGCAATGCGCCCGATGTCATTGCGCGCCAGATCGATCAACATCACATGCTCCGCCCGCTCCTTGGGATCGTTGACCAGCTCGATCTCGATCTCCTTGTCTCGCTCGATGGTGGCGCCACGTGGCCGGGTTCCTGCCAGCGGGCGGATCGTGATCTTCTGCCCCAGCTCGGTGTTTTCCTGGCGCACCAGAATCTCCGGGCTGGCACCCACCACATGGAAGTCCCCGAAGTGGTAGTAGTACATGTAGGGACTGGGATTGAGCGAACGCAGCGCGCGGTACAACGACAGGGGCGACTCGGTATACCGCTTCTTGATGCGTTGCCCGACCTGCACCTGCATGAAGTCACCGGCCTCGATCATGCCCTTGGCCTGTTCGACTGCGCGCAGATAGTCGGCCTTGGCAAATTCGCGCTCGGCCGGATACGACTGTGTGGCCTTGACCACCGGCGCACTCACCGAGTATTTCAGCTGGTCCTTGAGATCACGCAAGCGGCGCTTGGCAATGCTGTAGGCCTCGTTCTGACCCGGATCGGCATAGACGATCAGGTACAACTTGCCCGACAGATTGTCGATCACCGCCAGTTCTTCGCACTGCAGCAGCAGGATGTCCGGGCAACCCAGCGTGTCGGGCGGACAGGACGCCACCAGCTTCTTCTCGATATGGCGCACCGTGTCGTAGCCGAAATAGCCGGCCAGGCCACCGCAGAAACGCGGCAGTCCGGGACGCAGCGCCACCTTGAAGCGCTTCTGATAGGCGGCGATGAAATCGAGCGGATTGCCGGTATCGGTTTCGGTCACGACACCGTCGGTCACCACCTCGGTCCTGGCGTGCGGGCCAAAGCCGGTGGCGCGCAGCAGCGTGCGCGCCGGCAGGCCGATGAAGCTGTAGCGGCCGAAGCGCTCGCCACCCACAACGGACTCCAGCAAAAAACTGCAGGCGCCGTCCGCCTTGGAGAAAGCCAGCTTCAGATACAGCGACAAGGGGGTTTCCAGGTCTGCAAACGCTTCCACCATCAGCGGAATGCGGTTGTAGCCCTGGGACGACAGGCTCTTGAATTCAAGTTCGGTAATCACGCGTCAGACCTTTCGATACGGCAGCGGCGCCCCACGTCGCGGTGGCGCTCGCATGCGGGTAATGAGGTGCCCTGAGCAGGGCCGGATGCGGGGGATGATCGGGCCGAAAACCCGTGCCACGTCCACCGCGAGCCCGCCGTGTTGGCAAGCCTTGATGAGAATCAGTCGGCGCGCCGCAACAGCAGGCATGACAAGGCATGCGAGTCACGCCAGGGCCAGGCTCCCCGGTCGCTGCAACCTGTGATGCTGATGCGGTGAATGAACATATCGGTCGCAGTGTAGCAAAGCCGCGACCGGGTCGGTCGGTCAGGCTTCAGTCGCCAGGCAGTCGCTCCAGCATCCACTGCACCAGCGCGTCGCGCGCAAGCGGTCTGCTGAACAGGTAGCCCTGGCCCTTGCCGCATCCGATCGTGCGCATCATCTGGGCCTGCTCCGGCGTTTCGATGCCTTCGGCCAGGGTCCCCATGCCCAGCGTGCGCGCCATCAGCACGGTGGCCTCGATCAGCACCCGGTGGTAGTCGCTGGTCTGCGCCAGGCTGACAAAACTGCGGTCGATCTTGACCACGTCGATCGGCAGCTCATGCAGACACGACAGAGAGGAATATCCGGTTCCGAAGTCGTCCAGCGCCAGCGTCACACCCAACGAACGGATCTCGTGCAGCCGCGCCTGCATCGCCGGATCCTGCGCCGCCAGGCTTTCCGTGATCTCCAGTTGCAACTGGCCCACACCCATGTCATGGGCGCGCAATGCCTGCAACACATCGGACGCCAGTGACGCATCGCGCAACTGGGCGCGCGACAGGTTGACCGACACGGCCTGCGGCGCTCGGACACCCAGCGCGTCCTGCATCCAGGCGAAGTCGCGACAAGCTGTCTGCAGCACGAAGGCGCCGATTTTTCCGATCAAACCAATCGCCTCGGCCACCGGAATGAACTCGGCCGGCGACACCAGTCCGCGCTGCGGATGGTTCCAGCGCACCAGCGCCTCCATGCCCGTCATCTGGCGCGAGACCAGATCCACCAGAGGTTGATAGACGACGAACATTTCGCCATCACCCAAGGCGCGGCGCAGATCATTTTCCATGGCGACGTCGTCGCTGACGCGCTTGTGCATGGCAGGTTCAAAAAGCACATATCGGCCGCGCCCGGTGCGCTTGGCCTCGTACATCGCGATGTCGGCATCCCGCAGGATGGCTTCCACGTCATCCGCGGCATGGGTGGCCGTGACAATGCCGATGCTGACGCTTGAATTGACGGTGTGATTGCCGATCGTGTAGGGCATGGCCAGCAAGTCCAGCAGGCGGCCGGCGACGACCTCGGCATCGAGGTCACCCCGGATGTCATCGAGCAGCACGACGAACTCGTCGCCGCCAATACGCGCCGCCATCTGGCCAAAGTCGCTGGTGCGCACAAAGGCGTCACTGTCGCGCAAGCCGGACTGCAGCCGCTCGGCGATCTGGCGCAGCAGATCGTCACCCACGCCGTGGCCCAGCGTGTCATTGACCTGCTTGAAGCGGTCGAAATCCATGAACAACACCGCAAAATGGTAGCCCGCATGCAGTTGGTGGCGCTTGAGCGAAGCCGCAATCTGGTCCGTCACCACCATCCGGTTGGGCAACAGGGTGAGGCTGTCGGTACGGGCGTTGTCGCGCAGTTGCTGCTCGAGCAGCTTCTGTGCCGTCACGTCAACCAGACAGGCCACTGTGCCCTGGATCCCGCCCTGCTCGTCGAGCAAAGGCTCGGAATTGACCAGGGTCCAGAAAAAATCTTTGGGCGTGCGTTCATATCCGACCAGTTCGCCACGGACCGACTCGCCGGTGCGCAGGCTGCGAATCACCGGGCGCTCAGACATCGGCATATCCGAATGGTCATCACGTATCAGCCGCCCCATCTTGGCGATCGCCACCATGACGGCCTGCATATCGCCGCCGCTTTCAATATGGTCGCCCGGCAACCCCAGCATTTCCAGCGCGGCGGCATTGCAATCGACCACATCCCCCTGCCTGGAGAAAACCAGCACACCGGTTGGCAAAGCCTCAAACAGGGCCCGGCGCTGCAGTCGCGAACGCACCACCTCGTCGATGTTCGATGCCACCACCACCCAGGACAGGATGCGCTCGTGCCTGTCACGCAAGGGCTGGATGTCGACCAGCACCCATACCTTCAGGCCACTGCGGGTGACAGCCTGGATTTCACCGCTGGCAGCCACGCCACGGGCCATATTGTCCCGGTAAGACACACCCGCGCGAACGTCGCGTTCACGCAACTGCAGCACTCCGCCCAGCAGTTGCCCCTTCACCTCGGCCAGCGAAAATCCGGTCATGGTCGCAAAGCTGGGATTGACCCATTCGACGCGTCGATGGGCGTCGAGCACGATGACCGCATTGGCAGTGTGTTCGGCCACCAGCGCCAACCGGCGCATCTGTGTCGCCTGGGCCTGGGCCAGGCTGTGCTGACGCCGGACCATGCGCGCCGTGGGCTCGACAACTGCCAGCGCCAGCAAGACCATCAGGCCCAGTACCGCCAGCACCGACCATTGCATCGATTGCTTCGCCTCCTGGCTATGCACGCGCGCGCCCACCTGTGCCTGCTCGGACAAGGCCAGCGCTGCAGCGAAATAATCCGGTGCTTGCGCCTGGATGGCCAGCAAGCGGGCCTGCAGTAGCGGCCGGTCGGCCGGCGCCGGCGCGTGTACCAGCTTGGCGACGTCATCAAAAAACAGTTCCCGGGCTTCACGCCATGCCCGGGACACCACTTCGAGCCGGTGGATCTCGGCCGGATCGCGGGCCGGTTGCTCCGCCAGCAAGGCGTCGAGCCGCAATGCCTGGTTGCGCGCCTCGTCCAGCACCTGCGCCAGTTGGTGTGGCGCAGCATCACTGTCGTACTGCATCGCCAACAGGCTCAGGCGCTGGCTGAAAATGCGCTGCGCAGCGGCCAGCGCGATGATTTCGCCGTCAGCGCCGCGCAATTGCTCGCTTCGGCTGTTGTGCGCGGCTTCGGCCAACAGCACCAGTGCGATCAGCACCAGCACACCGAGCATGGCCAGGCGAACCCGCATGCCGGCGCGCACGCCAGCACGCAAAGCCTCGGCGTCGATCTCGACGTTGGTGGCGACCGGATCCGCAGGCGGCGTCACACCGGGCAATCTCAGCGCAAGGCGCTGCGCATCCGGTCGATCACGGTGCGGTAGTCGGCCTGTCCGAAGATGGCGCTCCCGGCCACAAAAGTGTCGGCGCCGGCATCGGCCGCCTGGCGGATGTTGTCGACCTTGATGCCACCATCGACTTCGAGCCGGATGTCCTTGCCGCTGGCATCGATGCGCCGGCGCACGTCGGCTATCTTGCGCAATGCCGAATCGATGAAGGATTGGCCGCCAAAACCCGGGTTGACGCTCATGATGAGAACCAGGTCGATGTCGTCGATCACCCAGTCCAGTACATCCATCGGCTGCGCCGGATTGAAAACCAGACCGGCCTTGCAGCCTGCGCTGCGGATGGCCTGGATCGAGCGATGGACATGGCCGCTGGCATCGGGGTGAAAGCTGATCAGGTCGGCGCCGGCCTGGGCAAACGCGTTGGCCAGCGCATCGACCGGTTGCACCATCAGGTGCACGTCGATCGG
>JAGPBF010000258.1 GCA_018063505.1 Rhodoferax sp. | reverse complement strand
TTCTGGATGCTGGTGCCATGCGGCTCGTCGCTGGCGATGCTGACATCGCGGGCCAGCACGCGCAATCGAACCGCGTGCCCGATCGGCAGGCCACTGTCGCGCAGCCATAAGCTGCCGCCCGCGAACGCCACACGCACCAGGTGCCAGCGCGTGTCGCGTTCGGCCACCTGGCCTGCCAGCAAGGCACCCACATCGTCGCCGGTCAGCAGCGGATTGTCGATCGACGCCAGCGCGGCCACCGGCGGCCCCTGGGCCTTGACCCTGCCCCGATCCAGCACCACCAGATGGTCGGCCAGGCGCGCCAGTTCGTCGGCAGAGTGGGTGACATAGAGCATCGGCGTGCGCAGTTCATCGCGCAGACGTTCCAGCCACGGGAGGATCTCCTGCTTGCGCGCGTGGTCCAGCGACGCCAGCGGCTCGTCCAGCAGAAGCAATCGCGGCTGGGTCGCCAGTGCCCGGGCGATGGCCACGCGCTGGCGCTCACCGCCGGAGAGCTGGGCCGGCATGCGACGCTGCAGGTCCTCAACGCCCAGCAAACGAATCGCGGCATCGAGCGCCTGGCCGGCATCGGGCGAGCCTGCCCTCTTCAGCCCGTAGCGCATGTTCTCGCTGACCGTCAGATGCTCGAACAGCGACGCCTCCTGGAATACGTAACCCAGAGGCCGCCGCCAGGTGGCCAGGAAGGTACGCGCCGCATCGTCCTGCCATACATGCTCGCCGATCCGCACCAGGCCCTGGCATGCGCGCTCCAGCCCCGCCACGCAACGCAGCACCGTCGTCTTGCCCGAGCCCGAGGCGCCAAACAACACGGTGATGCCAGTGGCCGGAATCTCCAGGTCGACGTTCAACGAGAAACCCGGGCGTGTCACCCCGATCCGAATCCGGCTGCTCGCAGCGGACATCACGGCAACACCCGACCCGGTCGGCGCTTCATCAGGGACAGCGCCAGCAGCACCAGAAACGACAGCAGCACCATGCCCCCGGCCAGCCAGTGCGCCTGCGCATACTCCATGGCCTCCACATGGCCATAGATCAGCGTGGATACGACACGCGTGCTGCCGGGAATGTTGCCACCGATCATCAGCACCACACCAAACTCGCCAACGGTGTGCGCAAAACTCAGGATCGCCGCAGTGACCAGTCCCGGCCGGGCCAGCGGCAGCGCCACGCTGAAGAAGGCATCCAGCGGACGCGCACGCAAGGTGGCCGCCACCTCCATCGGCCTGGGCCCGAGCGCCTCAAACGCATGCTGGATCGGCAACACCGCGAACGGCAGCGAAAAGATGATGGAGCCCACGAGCAGGCCGGCGAAGGTGAACGACAGCGTCCCCCATCCCAGGGACTGCGTGAGCTGACCCAGTGGTCCGTCCGGGCCCATGGCCACCAGCAGGTAGAAACCCAGCACCGATGGCGGCAGCACCAACGGCAGCGTGACCAGCGCGCCCACTGCCGCGCGCCAGCGTGAAACCGTGCCGGACAACCACCACGCAATCGGCGTGGCGATCACCAGCAACACCAATGTCGTCACGGTAGCCAGTTTGGCGGTCAGCCAGATAGCCTGGGCGGCGGCATCCGACAACATCGTGATCAGTGCGCGTAGCCGTAGGAACGGATGATCGCCAACGCCTTGCCGGTGCGCAGATACGCCATCAGCGCCACGGCAGCGACATTGTCCTTGCCAGAGAGCAGCAATACCGCGTCCTGGCGGATCGGCGCGTACAGCTTGTCAGGCACCAGCCATGCAGAACCCTGGGTCAGCTTTCCGTCCGCCTGGACCTGCGACATGGCAACGAAACCCAGTTCGGCATTTCCGGTGGCGATGAACTGGTAGGTCTGGGCGATGTTCTCACCCTGCACGAACTTGGGTGCCAGAGTCGACATCAGGCCAAGGCCGGTGAGCACCTCGACAGCAGCCGCGCCGTATGGCGCGAGCCTGGGGTCGGCCAGTGCGATATGCGCAAACCGGCCAGAGCGCAGCACCTCGCCCTTGTCGTCCACCAGGGACGCGTCGCGGCTCCACAGTGCCAGCTTTCCGATCGCATAGGTGAAGCGGCTATCGGGTACGGCCGACCCCTCCTGCGCAAGCCGCGCGGGCGTCTTGTCGTCCGCCGCCAGCAGGATCTGAAACGGGGCCCCGCTCCTGATCTGGGCATACAGCTTTCCCGTCGAGCCGAACGCCAGCCCCGCCTTGTGTCCGGTGTCCTGCTCGAAGGCTGCGGCGATTTTCTGCATCGGCGCGGTAAAGTTGGCGGCCACCGCCACGCTTACCTCAGCCCCGTGCGCAGAATTGAGCACGAACCCAGCAGTCAGAATGCCCGACAGCCACGATTTCATCGATCAACTCGCTATTCTTAAATGGAATAGCGAAAGTGTACACGCGCTGATTGCGATCGGACCATGAATCCCAGGAACCCTGACCTGGCCGAAGTGCTGGGCCACCAATCCACCGACAAGCGCATCGACATCCTGCGCCGCCTGGGCGACGGCGGTTCGATCTCGGAGGCGGCGCGGCGCGCAGGAATCAGTTACAAGGCGGCCTGGCAGGCCATCGAGACACTCAGCAACCTGGCTGGCACACCGATGGTGGAAAAGGCGGTCGGCGGCAGTGGCGGTGGCGGCGCCGTGCTCACCGCGGCAGGCCAGCGGGTGCTGGAGGCGGCAACGATGCTGGACAAGGCGCGCGCCGACGTGCTGGCCCTGCTCGAGCTGGGCACAGGCGGCGGGCCCAGCGGTCCGGGCCTGGCGGCGATGGCCTTGCGCACCAGCATGCGCAACCAGTTTCCATGCGTCGTGAAAGGCTTGCGCGCAACCGGCAGCCCGGTTCGCGTCGGCCTCGAACTTGCCAGCGGCGGGATGCTTTATGCGCGCATCACGCGCGAGAGTGCACAACTATTGGAGCTCAGGCGCGGCCTGCAAGTGCTTGCGCTGTGCAAGGCGACGGCGGTTCGCGTGGCGCTGCAGATTGTTCCGGCCGCATCCCGGAACATCGTCGTCGGAACGGTCATTCGCGCTTCCCGATCCGTCCATGGCGGCGAGGTGGCGCTGCAACTCGAAGGCGGCGTCAGCCTGGTCGGCTTCTGCGCGCAGGGAGACAAGCTGAAGGTCGGACAACTGGCCATGGCAAGCATCGAGGAAACTGCGGTGGTGGTGGCGATCTCCGGCTGAACTGGCGCTCGCACCGCAGCCCCCAAGGCAGAGGTTGCCTGATGCGCCGCCGGGCCGCTCCCAATGGGAATTCCGCAATACGCAGGATGTAGGATGTAGGATGTACGATGCCTGATGCGCCGCCACCACCTATCACGGAGAACCACATGCAATTGACCGATATCCTGGCCCAGATGGGGGGCCTTCAATCCGTGGCGCGCGACCTGGGCGTGAGCCAGGGCGAAGTGGCCACCGGCGCCGATGCCTTGCTGCCGGCGATACTGGGTGGCTTCAAGAAGCAGGCGCAGGCGTCACCTGCCGCCGGACTGGAAGGCCTGGGCGGCCTTGGCGGATTACTCGGCCAGCTGGGCGGGGGTAACCTGCTCGACCAGGTCCTGTCACCGCAGCCCACCGATACCGGCCCGGGCAATGACGTGCTGGGGCAGATTTTCGGCTCCAAGGACGTCAGCCGCTCGGTGGCGCAGAACGCATCCGCGCAGACCGGGCTGGACGCAGGTCTGCTCAAGAAAATGCTGCCGATGCTGGCGATGCTGGTGGCCGGCTACATGGCCAAGCAAGGCAACGCGGCGCAGGCGCAAGACTCCGGCAGTGGTCTGGGTGGCGGCCTGGGCGGATTGCTCGGTGGCCTGCTGGGGGGTGGCACAGGTGCTGCCGCGGGCGGCGGGTCGGTTGCGGGTGGTCTTGGCGGCCTGGGCGCCATGCTCGACATGAACGGCGACGGAAACGCGCTGGACGACATCCTGCGCATGGCGGGCAAGGCGACGCGTTGACTGCGCAAGCGGTGGCGCGCATCCAGGAACACGACCTCTGCCTGACCGACAGCGTTGCCGGCCCGCGCCCGGAGCGCACCTCCAGCGCCGCTGCAGGTCGCCGTTGGCTGAAGGCGGACTGACAGACCGTCACCGCACTGACCCCGCCGGGGATTGCCATTGAACAACGTCGATATCGACGACCAAGCCTGGGAAAGAGTGACAGACCATGACAGCTTCAAATCTGGCCACCCTCAACGTTGCGCAGCAGCCAAGGGCGCCGCACAGCGGGAAGGCCGCCATCGAGGTCAATGCCGCACTTGACCTGGCCAGGATTCACCTGGCCGCAGCGCATCGGCTGGCAGCCCTGCACGAACTCGACGAGGGCATCGACAACCATTTCACGGTGACGGTTCCGGGCGAGCACGACCAGTACCTGATCCTGCCTTTCGGGCTTCACTGGTCCGAGGCGCGAGCCAGCGACATGATGACATTCAACGAAGCCGGCCAGACCCTGTCGGGTTCCGGGCCGGTCGAGCTTTCAGCGAAATGCATCCATGCGCCGATCCATCGCATTGCCGGAGTCCGGGTGGTGATGCATACCCACCAAACCTGGGCGACCGCCCTGAACATGCTGCAGGACAACCGCCTGCTCCCGCTGTCGCAAACCGCAGCATTCTTCGACGGCAACATTGCCTACGATGACACCTATACCGGTCTGGCCGACACCCTTGAGGAGGGCGAGCGCCTGGCAAGACTACTGGGGAAAAACCACGTCATCCTGATGAAGAACCATGGCGCACTGGTGGTGGGCGAGAACGTCGCCCAGGCCTATCGCCGGCTGTATCGTCTGGAACGGGTCTGCCGCATGCAACTGATCGCCATGGCAGCGGCCAGCGGCAGCAGCGGCAAGCTGGCAGTTCTGAGCAGTGATGTCGTCGCCCGGGTGCAGGCAATCAATCCGCAGGACAGCCATACCCGCGCTGACCGCGAGCGCCTGTTTTTTGAGGCGATGATGCGGGTGCTGGACCGCGAATTGCCGGGCTACCGCGATTGAGCGTGGCCCGGTCGATCAGCGGTCGCGATGCCCGCGGTACCAACCTCGATCGGTCATCGGGCGGTTGACCGCTTGTACACGCTCCGATCTTCCTTCGGCTGTAATCCGAACAAGGTCCGATAGCTGCGCGAGAAGCGAGACGGCGAATGACCGGCGCGGACGAACGGCACGACCGACAGTTGGGGCGGCTTCCATTTCCCCAGGTC
>JAGPBF010000257.1 GCA_018063505.1 Rhodoferax sp. | reverse complement strand
TCCTGAATCCGTGACCTCAAGAGCGTAGCTGCTCACCCGGCGGGTGAATTTTACGGGTTTGAAGCGAGCGAGGTAAACGCAAGATTGGCTTAAAGCGTTGCTGGGCTGTTATCAAACAACCGCCTCTATAGCCGCTGCCGCCATGCGCCCCTTCACCATCAAACAACTCCCCTATGATCTGACGCCCGTGGCGGGCCTGGCGCTGGTGGGCCAGCATCTGCAGCGGCTGGGCCCCGTGTTCAAACGCATCGATGCCGCTTTGCCGGTGCGCACCGGCGTGGCCAGCAGCGACATCGTACGCAGCTACCTGGGCCTGCTCGCGCAGGGCAAGAGCGACTTCGACGCCATCGAGAACTTTCGCGGCGACACGTTCTTCAAGCAATCCCTGGGCATCGGCCTGCTGCCCTCCAGCGCGACGCTGCGCCAGCGCATGGACAGCGGCGCGGTACAACTGGTCGAGCACGTGCCAGCCCTGATCGAGACGCTGCTGGGGGCCGTGCGCCCCGACTTGGGCGTCCTGCCTTGCGGCTGGCTGCCGCTGGACATCGACGTCTTCCCGATGGACAACAGCGGCACGGCCAAAGAAGGCGTGGGCCGCACCTACACCGGGGTGGACGGCTACTGCCCGCTGGCCGCTTACCTGGGCACGCAGGGCTATTGCCTGGAGCTGGCGCTGCGCCCGGGGGTGCAGCACAGTGCCAGCGGCACGCAGCTGGACCTCAAGCGCATCGTGCCCATGGCCCAGCGGCTGAGCGCAGGCGGCGGCAAGGCGCCGATCCTGGTGCGCCTGGATGCGGGCTTTGACAGCGCCGATCTCATGCGCGAGATGGCCGCTTGCAACAGCGCCGGCTTGCCGAGGGTGGATTGGCTGATCAAGTGGAACCCGCGCAAGACCGAGGTGGCCACGCTGGCGGCGCTGCTCGATGCCAACCAGGCCACACGCTGGCAGCATCCGCGCGCGGGCAAGCGGGTGACGGTGTGGGACGAGCAAGTGCGCATCGAGGGCTTTGAACGGCCGATGCGTCGCGTGATGCGGCTGACCGAGCGCACCATCGATGCGAAGGGGCAGCTGCTGATCGAGCCGCAGTGGGTGCTCGAGGGCTGGAGCACCACCCTGGCGGGCCGGCAGTTCGACGCGCAGGCGATCATCACGCTGTACGAGGGGCACGGCGCGCACGAGCAGTTCCACTCGGAGTTCAAGACTGACCTGGACCTGGAGCGCCTGCCCTCGGGCAAGTTCGACACCAACGCCCTGGTGTGCGCGCTGGCGGCGCTGGCGATGAACATCCTGCGCCTGCTGGGCCAGGCCGGGCTGCATGGGCCGGATGCGCCGGTGCGCCACGAGGCCAAGCGCCGGCGCATCAAGACGGTGATGCAGGAGCTGATCTATAGGGCCGCGCGCCTGATCGATCATGGGCGCCGCCGCATCCTGGGGCTGGGTGCCAACGACCGCAGCGCGCAGGCCTTCGCGCGGCTGCACGGCCAGCTTGCGCTGGCTGGCTGCGGCTAAGCACGCCGCCCAGCACATCACGGATCGCGCAAATCGCTTCATCGGCGAGGTTGCGGCGTGGCCCGCAGCATGGCCCAGCGGCCACTGCGCGCTCGCAGCCCGTCCAAAGCCAGTCCAGCACGCAACGAGATAAGCTTGCACGACTTCATACTTGCCTTAGGACGCTATCGACCACGTCAATCAAACTCGGCACCTCGAAACAAGGGGGTTGAGGTCACGGATCCAGGTCCATGGTTTGTCTGAGAGCGGCTTCTCTCTCATTCCTTTCTTTACAAAGAATGACTGCCTGAAAATTAAATTGTATGTCAGCATAATATATGATTATCCGCAGAAATACAATCATCTAACTCAATTGATTTGTATGTATGCATACTATATGATAATAAGCATGCATACAAATATCGTCAACCTTTTGAAAGATCAGTCTCCGTTGTCCGATCTCTATTCGCGCTCAGGCTTCCTGGTCCGTCGTGCAAACCAGATTTTGATGGGCATTGCTGAGCAGGAGTGCGCAAAGATCGGACTCACCCCGCCGCAACACGTATGCCTGAGCGCGCTCCATCGATGCGACACTCTGGATCAGATCAGTCTTGGAAAGGCGCTTGGGATGGACCGTGCGACCGTGGGACAAATGCTTCGGCGCCTCGAATCCCGCGGGCTGGTGCGGCGAACGATCTCAACCGAAGACAGTAGATGCAAGCTCGTTACGCTCACGCCTGCGGGGAAAAAACTGGTTGCTCCGGCAGACGCAGCGGCCGAGCAAGTTTCGGAAAGATTGTTAGCCGCGCTGACGCCCAATGAGCGGAAAAAGCTGGTTTCGCTTCTTGCGAAGGCCATCGGCGCGCTTAACGATGAGTCTTCTACACCGGTCGAGCCTCCTCCCCTACAGCCCAGAGCGCGCGCTGATCGAGTTTCATAACGCATAGCCGGCTGCACTAGGGTCTGTTAACAATTAGCAAAATGTGTTTACATTCGGTATTTGAATAAGCGCATACCGAAGATGCAAGAAATCAGAAAGCTGCTACGCGACGACCAATGGAACAAGCTGGAGCCGCTCTTGCCTGGCAAGGCCGGTGATCGCGGCTCGACGGTCCGGGACAATCGCCTGTTTGTAGAGGCGGTGTTGTGGATCGTGCGAACGGGTTCTCCTCGGCGCGACTTGCCCGCCGCACTGGGGAACTGGCACACGACATACACGCGGTTCAAGCGCTGGGGCGAATCCGGCGTATGGCAGCGGGTCGTCGAAGCGGTCAATGGCGATCGCGACTTGGAAGCGCTGATGATCGACAGCACGGCGGTGCGCGCCCACCAGCATGCGGCCGGCGCTCAAAAAAAGCAGGCCCTCAAGCGATCGGCCGCTCGCGGACGTCGGTGCCGGTGGCCATCGAGATGCCGACGTCGGCCGCCGCCAGCGCCGGCGCGTCGTTGATGCTGTCGATGAGCGTCGCGCCGCTGCTGATTAACGTCGGCGATTGGGCCGTTTTCGGTGAGCCAATGCACAAGCGGCAATGGTTAGGAATTACGGTTGCCTTGACAGGTGCGGCAATTCTCGTTGCGCGAGGTGATATCGGCACGCTTGTGAACCTTCGATTCGGCAAAGGCGATCTGTGGATGATGCCGGCCGTTTTCAGCGTCGCAGCGCAGGCGCTGCTGCTGAAGCGCTCGCCGGGCTCGATCGGCCAGGCACCATTATTGGCGGCCTCGGTCATCGCAGCGCTCGTGATGATGCTGCCGATGATGCTGATGTCCGGAAGCCCGATTGGCCCGCCTTCCGGCACCAAGCTGGTCGCCGGTCTGCTGTATATCGGCGTGCTTGCGTCGGCCGCGGCATTACTTTTATGGAATCGCGGCGTTGCGCAGCTGGGGCCGGGAAGATCCGGCCCCCTTTCTCTACCTCATGCCGGTGTACGGCTCCCTGTTGTCGGGCGTTTTTCTCGGTGAAGCGGCAATGAATTTCCAGTATGCCGGCGGCACGCTGGTCTTTCTCGGGCTGTGGCTGGCACGCCGCGGGCGCGGCTGAGAAGGCGGTTCCCGCCATGCTCTCTTATCGCATGAAGTCGACAAGACGTTTGCAGCAATTTATATGATCGCAACTGTTTACCACCAAAGGAGCAAGCTATGGAATCGGCATTAATGCAAGGCGATGTCTGGGGCGGTTCGGCACAGGAATGAGCGGATCTGCATGAACCGGTGTTCATCCCGATGAATGAAGCCGTTTGGACAAGCGCCAAGGTCCGCGCCGGCCAGCAGGTGCTGGACGTCGGCTGCGGTTCCGGGCTGTTTTGCCATCTCGCGGCAAAGCGCGATGCGCAAGTAGCGGGCACCGACGCTGCGCCGAAGCTGATCGAGATCGCAAAATCGCGCACGTCGTCCGGCGACTTTCGCGTCGGCGAAATGGAAGAACTTCCGTTTGCCGATGGCCTGTTCGATCTGGTGACCGGATTCATTTCATTCCAGTACGCTTCCGATCCGATCAATGCCTTGCGACAGGTACGGCGCTTGGTCAAGCCGACCGGGGAAATCGTCATGGCGGTCTGGGGCCTTGCCCGCGATTGCCAGGCCGCCTCCGTCCTCAAGGCGTTGGGCAGCCTTCTTCCGCCTCCGCCGCTTGGGGCATCGGGTCCGTTTGGGCTGTCCGAGCCGGGCGTGCTGGAGAACATGTTGTCTCGTGCCGGTCTGATGCCGGAACAAGCTGCGGATGTGGATACACCGTTTGTCTTCTCCAGTGCCGACACTGCCTGTCGCGCATTCATGGCCTCGGGGCCTGGCATCATCGCCCCCAGGCGCAACGGCGAAGAAAAGCTGGGGGCGACCATCATGCCGGCATTGGCGCCGTTCAAGCAGCCGGATGGGACCTGCCGCATGGAGAACAAATTCATGTTCGTGCTCGCCGCGCCGTGAGCCGTCGGTTTTGCCTGGTTCAGCAATGCTCCGCTCGATGACATGATACCTTCAGGGTGTTGTCGTTTTTGCAAACAGCGAACCCGCCGCGCGCAAGACAGCTTGCCGCCCGGCGGGGTTGGAGGCGTCCGCAAGTCCATTGCATACCAGTTTTATTTGTATATTCTAGATAAATTAATCGTTTTATTAGTTTATTGATCCTCCGTATAGTGGTCCGTACTGACACACAGGAGGCATCATGAAAGAGAAAAGCATTTGTCTGGAAGCCGCGCTGCCAGTCGTTGCGTCGACGGAAGAGCAGCAGGGCAATCGCACGCTGCGGAGCCAACTGGTTCTTCTGCCCGGTCTGGCGCTGAGCGCCGTGCTGGCCGTGGCCGGCATCGAACTCGGCAAGATCGGCTGGTTTCCCGCGCATGGACTGAGCGCGCTGACGATCGCCATCGTGCTCGGCATGCTGGTCGGCAATACCTTCTATTCGCGCATCGCCGCCCATAGCGGCGCCGGCGTCAACTTTTCCAAGCAGACGCTGCTGCGCGCCGGTGTGGTGCTCTTCGGCCTGCGGCTGACGCTGCAGGACATCGGACACGTGGGCGTGGCCGGCGTGGTGATCGATGCGCTGGTGCTGTCGTCGACCTTCGCACTGTCGTGGTTCCTCGGCACCCGGCTGTTCAAGATGGATCGCAACACCGCGATGCTGATCGGCGCCGGCAGCTCGATCTGCGGCGCCGCCGCGGTGATGGCCACCGAGCCGGTTGTGCGCGGCCGGGCCGAGGAAGTGACGGTGGCGGTGTCGACCGTGGTAG
>JAGPBF010000080.1 GCA_018063505.1 Rhodoferax sp. | reverse complement strand
CAGGTAGCGGGTATGGCTGACCGGGTCGGTGTACAGCGTTTGCAGCAATTGCTGGCTCAGCTGCAACGACTCCGCCACGACGCGCTGGTGGGCCGTCTGGGCCGCATGGATGCTGAAGATGAAATCGCAGCCTGGCGCGTCGATGTCGTAGCTGAGCTCGATCGAAAACTGGAGTCGGACCATGGAGGCTTGTCCTGTACGTTGGCGCGTTGCGACCGGCGACGTGCGGCATTCACGGTAGCCACCGCATTGGTGAACCCGCTCCCATTGTGCGCCCGCGATCACAGTGCTCTGCGAACCGGATGTTTCAGCCCCTCAACAGGCAGGGCCGGCGCCATACCGGCCGAGCGTTATTGCGACAGATTGATCGCGATCAGCACGGCGAAGAAACCGAACGCCGCCACCAGCGACGTCAGCAATACCCGCATGCCCAGTTGCCGATAACGGGGGTTGCCGGTGAACATGAACGCGGCGAACAACACGCCGGCGATGACGAACAGGGTAGGGATCAGCCAGCGAAAGAAAATCATGTCAGGACCGCCCGGCCGTTCCGAAGGTGCTGACGGCCCCCTTGGGGGGCCAGCGAACGCAGTGAGCGTGGGGGTGGTTTCATCCTAGGGTATCGCGCAAGCCCCTGGCCTCACCAGGCCGGTGCCAGTTGCGCAAAGCCTTGGGGCGCCAGTTCCTCGTTCTCGAAGGTCACGATTTCCCATGCATCCTTGCGCTCCATCAGTGCGCGCGCAAGGCGATTGTTCAGCTCGTGCCCCGAGCGGAACGCGCTGTAGCTCGCCAGCAGCGGCTTGCCCAGCATGTACATGTCGCCGATGGCGTCCAGGATCTTGTGCTTGGCGAATTCGTCGTCGTAGCGCAGTCCTTCGGCGTTGAGGATCTTGTAGTCGTCCATCACGATCGCGTTGTCGAGTCCGCCACCCAATGCCAGGCCATTGACGCGCATGGTCTCCACGTCGCGGGTGAATCCAAAGGTCCGGGCCCGCGCGATGTCGCGCGAGTAGGAGCCGGTGCCCATGTCGAAACTGACCCGCTGGCCGGTTGAATCCACCGCCGGATGGTCGAACACGATTTCGAAGTTCAGACGGTAGCCGTGGTAAGGCTCGAGCCGGGCCCAGCGCGCACTGGCGCCTTCTCCGTCGCGGATTTCCACCGGGTGCGTAACCCGGATGAACCTGCGCGGCGCATCCTGCCAGACCACGCCGGCGTTCTGCAGCAGAAAGAGGAAAGACGCCGCCGATCCGTCCAGGATCGGCACTTCCTCGGCCGTGATGTCGACGATCAGGTTGTCGATGCCCAGGCCGGCACAGGCCGACATCAGATGCTCGACCGTGGCGACCTTGGCGGTGCCACGTGATGCCGTGGTCGCCATGCGGGTGTCCGACACCGACTCGGCCGACATCGCAATCTCGACCGGAACCGGCAGGTCGACGCGCCTGAACACGATGCCGGTATCGGGTGCCGCCGGGCGCAGTGTCAACTCAACCCGTTGTCCGCTATGCAGGCCAACGCCGATGGCGCGGGTCTGGGACTTCAGGGTTCGTTGGCGCAGCATCGGCTGATTGTAGGAAGCCCGGCCGCCACCGGCCGGACAAGGGCTTAATCGGCTTGCTTGCGCAGGAATGCCGGAATCTCGTAGTCGTCCATGCCACCGCTGGACAAGGCATCCACCTTGGCTGCGGCGGCACCGCGTCCGCGCCAGACGGCCGGCGTGCCCAGGCTGCCGTAGTCAGGCTGGGCCAACCCGTTGCCGCCTTGTGCTCCGCCAATGCCCGGGTTGTTGTTCACCTGGTTGGTCAGCGTCGGGATCTGGAACGGCACGTTGTCGGTGCCGGTGCGCAGCACCTGCAGCGGAGGCGCCGTGCGACGCTGCCCCTGGCGCGACAGGCCGGTGGCCACGACGGTGACGCGGATCTGGTCGCCCAGGCTGTCGTCGTAGGCGGTACCGTAGATCACCAGTGCGTCGGGTGAGGCGAAGGCGCGGATGGTGTTCATCGCCAGCTTGGACTCGGACAGTTTCAGCGAGCCCTTGGAGGCGGTGATCAGCACCAGCACCCCCTTGGCGCCGGAGAGGTCCACGCCTTCGAGCAACGGGCAGGCGACTGCCTGTTCGGCTGCGATGCGTGCGCGGTCCGGGCCACCGGCGGTGGCCGTTCCCATCATCGCCTTGCCGGGTTCGCCCATCACGGTGCGCACGTCTTCGAAGTCGACGTTCATGTGGGCCGGAACATTGATGATCTCGGCAATCCCGCCGACAGCGTTCTTGAGCACGTCGTTGGCGTGGGCGAAGGCCTCGTCCTGCGTGATGTCATCGCCCAGCACTTCCTCGAGTTTCTCGTTGAGCACGACGATCAGCGAGTCGACATTGACCTCGAGTTCGGACAAGCCGCTGTCGGCGATCAGCATGCGCCGACCGCCTTCGAAATCGAACGGCTTGGTGACCACGCCCACGGTCAGGATGCCCATCTCGCGTGCCACGCGGGCGATCACCGGCGCCGCGCCCGTGCCCGTGCCGCCACCCATGCCGGCGGTGATGAACAACATGTGCGCGCCTTCGATCGAGGCGCGGATCTCGTCTACGGCCTGTTCGGCTGCGTCGCGACCCTTGTCGGGTTTGCTGCCGGCACCCAGACCGGTCACGCCAAGCTGGATGGTCTTGTGCGCAGCGCTACGGCTCAGGGCCTGCGCATCGGTATTTGCGCAGATGAATTCGACGCCGCCAACCTCACAGGCAATCATGTGCTCGACCGCATTGCCGCCACCGCCCCCAACACCGATCACCTTGATCTGCGTGCCCATGTTGAATGCCTGCTCTTCAATCATCTCAATACTCATGTTGTTCTCCAAAAAAATTGCAGTTGCCTGGATTTGTCGTTTGAATCATTTGCTGCCCGCCTCCCGGGTCGGGCGGTTTGGTGCATCGCCATCGGGCATGGGGGCTGCCGCGGGCCAGCCAGGTCATGTTGTTGCGTTGGCGGTTGCCCCAGGGGCAACTGCGGTTGAGCATGTGCAGGTGTGGCATCAGAAGTTCCCCACGAACCAATCCTTGACCTGGCCAAAGGCGGTCCGCATGGAGCCGTTCTTCTGGGCCACCTTGAGACCGCGCATGCGTGCCATCCGGGCTTCCTCCAGCAGGCCCATCACAGTGGCGGCGCGCGGTTGCGACACCATGTCGGACAGAACTCCGGAATACTTGGGCACGCCGCGGCGTACCGGCTTGAGAAAAATGTCTTCGCCCAGTTCGACCATGCCGGGCATGATGCTCGAGCCACCGGTGAGCACGATGCCCGAGGAGAGCACCTCCTCGAAGCCGGACTCGCGCATCACCTGGTGCACCAGCGCAAAGATCTCCTCGACCCGTGGCTCGATCACGCCGGCCAGTACCTGGCGGCTGAGCAGGCGTGGGCCGCGGTCGCCCAGGCCGGGTACTTCGACCTGCGTTTCGGCGTCGGTCAGCAGCTGCTTGGCGCAGCCGCTGTCGATTTTCACGTCCTCGGCGTCCTTGGTCGGTGTGCGCAAGGCCATCGCGATGTCGCTGGTGATCAGGTCACCGGCGATCGGAATCACCGCGGTGTGGCGGATCGCGCCGTTGGCGAAGATCGCCACGTCGGTGGTCCCGGCGCCGATGTCGACCAGGCCCACACCCAGTTCACGCTCGTCGTCGGTCAGCACCGAAAGGCTGGAGGCCAGCGGATTGAGCATCAGCTGCTCGACCTCCAGGCCGCAGCGGCGCACGCACTTGATGATGTTCTCGGCCGCACTCTGGGCGCCGGTCACGATATGCACCTTGGCCTCGAGCCGGATGCCGCTCATGCCGATCGGCTCCTTGACGTCCTGGCCGTCGATGATGAACTCCTGCGGCTCGACCAGCAGCAGCCGCTGATCGGTCGAGATGTTGATCGCCTTGGCGGTCTCCACCACCCGTGCCACGTCGGCCTGCGTCACTTCGCGGTCCTTGATCGCAACCATGCCACTGGAGTTGATGCCTCGGATATGGCTGCCGGTGATGCCGGTGTAGACCCGCGTGATCTTGCAGTCGGCCATCAGCTCGGCCTCCTTGAGTGCGAGCTGGATGCTCTGTACCGTGGCATCTATGTTCACCACCACGCCGCGGCGGATGCCGGTGCTGGGCGCCACGCCCAGCCCTGCCAGCTTGAGCTTGCCCCCGGGCATGACCTCCGCCACGACCACCATCACCTTGGCGGTGCCGATGTCGAGTCCCACGACCAGGTCCTTGTATTCTTTCGCCATATCGATACCTGTTGTTTGCGCTATTTCTTCTGACTGTCTGTGACCACCGTGCTCACGCCACGCAGGCGCAGCGCATAGCCGTCTGCATGCCGCAGGTCGGCCGATTCCACCGCATCGGGGTGGCGGTTGTAGCGGGAGGTGACCTGTGTGATCGTGCGCAGGAAGCGGGCCATGCGCTTGATCACTTCGTCATCGCTGCCGCGGCCGAGCTCGATCACTGCACCGGTGTCCAGCTGCGCGGTCCAGCCGCCGCGGCCGCTGAGGCTGAGTTGCTCCAGGCCCAGTTCCAGCGTCTCGAACATGGGTTGCAGGACCTGGTACATGGCCAGCACCTGGGGTTCCTGTCCCGCAGGTCCGTCCAGGTGCGGCAGCATTTCGTGCTCGACTTCACCGACATTGGCCTCGAATACCTCGCCATGCGTATTGAGCAGGCGCGATGCGTCTTCCGCTCCCCAGTAGGCGGTGGCCTGGTGCTCCTGCAGTTCGACCCGCAGCCGGTTCGGAAACACCCGGCGCACGATCGCCTGGCGTACCCAGGGCGTGGCCTCGAACAGTTTGCGAGCGTTGGCCAGGTCCAGTGTGAAGAAGTTGCCGGCAAGGCGCGATGTGACGTTGGCGCGCAATGTGGGTTCGTTGTTGTGCGTCACGTCGCCGGTCACGGTGATGGCCGCGATCGCGAAAACCGGACGTTGCGAGACCCAGCCGGCCAGCGCGGTCAATGCCAGCAATGTGAAAACCAGCAGCAGCGCGCTGGCCGTCATGTGCATCAGGCGGACATCGAAGGGCAGCATCAGGGCGTCGTTCATGCGACCGCCTCCGCTGCCGGACGAACCGCGCAACCCGCCCGGGGCGCGACCCTTGGATTCTGCGGTGGGACCATTGCGTTGGTTGCCCATGTCATGGCGTCCCACCGGATTGCGGAACTGCCGTGACCGGCGCATGGCGATTGTCCAGTTGCGCGTGCTGCAGCAATTGCAGGCAAAGGTCTTCGTAGCTCAGGCCGGCAGCGCGGGCCGACATCGGCACCAGCGAATGGCTTGTCATGCCAGGTGAGGTGTTGATCTCGAGCAGCGAGGGCTGGCGCGTATCGGCATCGATCATCACGTCGACGCGGCCCCAGCCGCGACAGCCCAGCACCTGGTAGGCGCGCAGCGCCAGCGCCTGTATCGCCTGCTCTTCGCCCTGCGGCAGACCACACGGCACCAGGTACTGGGTATCGTCGGTGAAGTACTTGTTCTGGTAGTCGTAGTTGCCATCCGGCGCGACGATGCGGATCACTGGCAACGCACGCGCCATCGCGCCGCTGCCGATGATCGGGCAGGTCACTTCGTCGCCACGGATGAACTGTTCTACCAGCACGTCGCTGTCGAGCTCGGCGGCCTGGTCGACCGCCGCCTGCATCTGCGAATAGCCCTCGACCTTGACCACGCCGATCGACGAGCCTTCGCGTGCCGGCTTGACGATCAGCGGCAGGCCCAGCGTGTCGGGCAGTGCGATCACCATGTGCCGGTCGAGCTGTCCGGCCTGCAGCAACCGGTAGGCCGGGGTCGGCAGGCCTTCGGCCAGCCAGACACGTTTGGTCATCACCTTGTCGATGGCAATGGCGCTGGCCATGACGCCGGAACCGGTGTAGGCAATGCCCATCAGTTCCAGTGCGCCCTGTACCGTTCCATCTTCGCCGAAGCGCCCGTGCAGCGCAATGAAGCAGCGCGAGAAACCTTCTTCGCGCAACATGTGCAGGTCGCGCTCTGCCGGGTCGAACGCATGGGCGTCGACACCGCGCGCGCGCAGCGCCTGCAACACGCCGGTGCCCGACATCAACGAGATCTCGCGCTCGGCCGAGGCGCCGCCCATCAGCACCGCCACCTTGCCCAGGTTTGCGTTTGTGCCGGTCATGCCACCACCTCCTGCTTGAGCGGGCCCGTGGCCTGCGCGCCGAGTTCGACCACGCGGGCCGGTACCGAGCCGATGGTGCCGGCGCCCATGCAGAGCACCACATCACCGTCCTGGCTGTTGTCGATGATGGATTGGGCCATGGTCTTGATGTCGTCGACGAAGACCGGCTCGACCTGACCGGCCACGCGCAATGCGCGGGCCAGCGCACGACCGTCGGCGGCGACGATGGGTGTCTCGCCGGCCGGATACACGTCGGACAGCAGCACGGCATCGACCTGGCCGATGACCTTGACGAAATCGTCGAAGCAGTCGCGGGTGCGGGTATAACGATGGGGCTGGAATGCCAGCAGCAGACGCCGTCCGGGGAATGCGCCGCGCGCGGCCGCGATGGTGGCTGCCATCTCGACCGGATGGTGGCCATAGTCGTCGACCAGCGTGAACCGGCCGCCATGGCCGCAGGCAATCTCGCCGTAGCGCTGGAAACGGCGCCCGACACCCTGGAAACGCGCCAGTGCCTGTTGCACCGCCGAGTCCGGAATATTGAGTTCGACCGCCACCGCAATGGCCGACAAGGCGTTGAGCACGTTGTGCCGGCCAGCAAGGTTCAGCACCACCGGCAGGTCGGGCAGGATGATGCCGTTGCGCCGCTGCACGGTGAAATGCATCTGCCCTTCCATCGCCCGTACGTCAACTGCGCGTACCTGTGCATCCTCACCGAAGCCGTAACTGGTGATCGGGCACGAGACCTGCGGAATGATGTCGCGTACCGGCGGGTCGTCGGTGCACAGGATGGCGGTTCCGTAAAACGGCATGCGGTGCAGGAATTCGACGAACGCCGTCTTCAGGCGTTCGAAGTCGTGCCCGTAGGTCTGCATGTGGTCGGCGTCGATGTTGGTCACGATCGCCATCACCGGCAGCAGGTTCAGGAACGACGCGTCCGACTCGTCGGCCTCGACCACGATGTAGTCACCCTTGCCCAGTCGCGCATTGGCGCCGGCACTGTTGAGCCGTCCGCCGATCACAAAGGTCGGATCGAGTCCGGCTTCCTCCAGCACACTGGCCACCAGACTGGTGGTGGTGGTCTTGCCATGGGTTCCGGCGATCGCGATGCCCTGTTTGAGACGCATCAGTTCTGCCAGCATGATGGCCCGTGGCACCACCGGGATGCGCCGCGCACGCGCCTCGATCACTTCGGCGTTGTCCTCGTGCACCGCGGTGGTGGTGACGACTGCGTCTGCACCTTCGACATTGGCAGCCTCATGGCCGACGAAAACCCGGATGCCCAGGCTGCCCAGGCGCTGCAGCGTGGCGCTGGCGCTGATGTCGGAGCCCGAGATGGTATATCCCAGACCGAGCAGCACCTCGGCAATGGCCGACATGCCGGAGCCGCCGATGCCGATGAAGTGAATGTGCTTGATCGCGTATTTCATGAAACCACCAGTTCGGCACAGGCGCGGACCACCTGCGCCGTTGCGTCGGTCTTGGCACAGCGGCGCGCTGTCGCGGCACAGGCCAGCAGGCTCTCGCGGGTGGCCTGCTGGAAGAACTGCGCCAATCGGTCCGCGCTGAGTTCTGCCTGGGGCAGCAGCCAGCCACCGCCCTGATCGACCAGAAACCGCGCATTGCGGCTCTGGTGGTCGTCGACCGCCGATGGCAGTGGAACGAACAGGGCGGCCACGCCCAGGGCGGCAATCTCGGTCACGGTGCTGGCGCCGGCGCGGCATACCACCAGATCCGCATTGGCAAAGGCGCTGGCCATGTCGTCGATGAACGGCACCAGTTCGGCCTCGACGCCGGCGCGTTGGTAGTTGGCGCGCAGTGCGTCGATCTGGGCGCTGCCACTTTGATGGATGACTTGCGGGCGCAACTCCTGCGCGATCAGCGCCAATGCCTGTGGTACGGTGTCGTTCAGGACCCTGGCCCCCAGGCTGCCACCCACGACCAGCACCCGCAGCGGACCACTGCGTCCGGCAAAGCGTTTCTCGGGCGGGGGCTGGCCGATGAATTCGCGGCGCAGCGGATTGCCCACCCAGCGGGCCTTGGCCAGCACGTCCGGAAAGGCGCTGTAGACCCGGTCCGCCACACCGGCCAGCACGCGATTGGCCATGCCGGCGACGGCGTTCTGCTCATGAAGCACCAGCGGCTTGCCCAGAAGTACGGCCATCATGGCGCCGGGAAAGGTGATGTAGCCACCCATTCCGATGACAACGTCCGGGCGTACCCGGCGCACGACCTGGATGCTTTGCCAGAACGCGCGCAGCAGGCGCAGCGGCAACAGCGCCAGCGTCATGGCGCCCTTGCCGCGCACACCGGAAAAATCCAGCGCTTCGAAGCGATAACCTTGCGCAGGCACCAGCCGGCTCTCCATGCTGGCGTTGTGCTTGCTGCCTTTGCCGCCCAGCCAGCAGACCGTCCAGCCCTGTGCGCGCAGCTCGTGCGCCACGGCCAGTCCCGGAAAGATATGTCCACCGGTGCCGCCAGCCATGACCAGCGCGCAACGGATACGGGCGGCGTTGCTGCTGCCGGGCTGCGTTGGCGTCGGAGCCGCCACACGCGGTTGGGCTGGCGCTGCCTGCAGTTTGTCGCTGGAGGCGACCGTGCGTCGGCTCAGCGTATTCATGTGCGACCTCCGTGCATCAGCTGCCGGCTTTCGATGTCGATACGCAGCACCACGGCGATGGCCACCAGGTTGACCAGGATGGCGGTGCCGCCAAAACTCATCAAAGGAAGTGTCAGACCCTTGGTTGGCAAGGCGCCCAGGTTCACCCCCATATTGATGAAGGCCTGGAATCCGATCCAGATGCCGACACCCTGGGCCACCAGACCGGCGAATATGCGGTCCAGCGCGATCGCCTGGCGGCCGATGTGGATCATGCGGCGGGTCAGCCAGACGAACAGGCCGATCAGGCAGAGCACGCCGACCAGTCCGAACTCCTCGCCGATCACAGCCAGCAGGAAGTCGGTGTGCGCTTCCGGCAGCCAGTGCAGCTTCTCGACACTGCCGCCCAGACCGACACCGAAAATCTCGCCGCGGCCGATTGCGATCAGCGAATGCGAGAGCTGGTAACCCTTTCCCAGCGCGTATTGTTCGTTCCATGGGTCGAGGTAGGCGAAGATCCGTTCGCGCCGCCAGTCGTTGAACATGATCATCATCGAGAACGCGATCACCAGGATCGCCGCAATCAGGAAGAACATGCGCGCATTGACACCGCCCAGGAACAGGATGCCCATGGCGATGACGGCGATCACCATGAAGGCGCCCATGTCCGGTTCGGCCAGCAGCAACACGCCCACCATCGCCACCGCGACCGCCATCGGCAACACGGCACGGAAGAAGCGTTCCTTGACGTCCATCTTGCGCACCATGTAGTCGGCGGCATACAACAGCACCGAGAACTTGGCCAGTTCGGAGGGCTGGAAGCTGATCGGCCCGAGCACCAGCCAGCGGCGTGCGCCGTTGACACCCTTGCCCAGGCCCGGAATCAGCACCGCGACCAGCAGCAGCAAGGAGATCACGAACAGCCAGGGCGCCCAGCGCTCCCAGGTTGCCACCGGCACCTGAAATGCGATCAATGCGGCGACGAAGGAGATGGCCAGCCACAATATGTGGCGCACCAGGAAATAGCTGTGGCTGTAGCGCGCGAACCGGGGGTTGTCGGGCATTGCGATCGTGGCCGAATAGACCATGACCAGTCCCCAGGCCAGCAAGGCCACCGTGACCCACACCAGCACCTGGTCGAAACTCTCCAGCCGCACCGGCGCCTGCATGGTGTCGCGTTTGCCCCGGCCCAGGCGAACCGGCAGCTTTTCGCGCGCAGCCGATCCACCGGTGAGCAGGCCGCCCAGGTTGCGCATGCGATCCCAGCTCAGATTCATGCGGCCCCCTGCAGTGAAGCGCCGGCGTCCAGCGCCAGTGTCTGGACGGCTTCGAGGAAGACCTGTGCACGGTGCTGGTAGTTGTCGAACATGTCGAAACTGGCGCAGGCCGGCGACAACAGCACGGCATCACCCCCCTTGGCCTGGCGCATGGCCAGCGTCACCGCGTGCTGCATGTCGCGTGCGTCGAGCAGCGGTACGCCGCTGGTTTCCAGCGCGGCCCGGATCAGTGGTGCGTCCCGCCCGATCAGTACCACCGCGCGGGCCACCCTGGCGATCGGCTCGGCCAGCGGCGTGAAGTCCTGACCCTTGCCGTCGCCACCGAGAATCGCAACCAGCTTGCGGTCGGCACCCAGGCCGGCCAGCGCAGCAGCGGTAGCGCCGACATTTGTGCCCTTGCTGTCGTCGAAGTACTCGACCTCGTCCAGCATGCCGATCGATTCCACCCGGTGGGGTTCGCCGCGGTACTCGCGCAAGCCATACAGCAGGGGTGCCAGCGCACAACCGGCCGCAGCCGCCAGCGCCAGTGCGGTCAGTGCGTTGACTGCGTTGTGGCGGCCGCGGATGCGCAGCGCTTCGGCCGGCATCAGGCGCTGCAGGTGCAGCTCTGGCGACGCCTGCCCCTTGCGGATCTTGATCGTCGGGTCGAGTTCCTGGGCCCGCACCAGCCACACCATGCCATGCACCTGCTCCAGGCCGAACCCGCCCGGGCTGTCGGGCAGGGTGGCGCCGACGCTGGTCCAGTGGCGCAGCGGCCGGCCCTTGACCGGTGTCGGCCGCATGGCCATGACCTGCGGATCGTCGCGGTTGAGCACCATCAGGGCCTGATTGCCGAAAACCCGGGCCTTGGCCTGGGCATACGCGGCCATGTCGCCATGCCAGTCCAGATGGTCCTGGCTCAGGTTCAACACGCACGCGGCCGTGGGTTCGAACGCGGTTGCCGCCATGACGTCGCAGGCCATGGATGGCGCCGCCATGTCGGCCAGCTGGAAGCTGGACAACTCCAGTACCCAGGCTTGCGGCATTTCTTCCCGTGCCAGGCAATCCGTCAGCGTGTCCAGCAGTGTGGGCCCTATGTTGCCCGCCAGTGCCACCGATCTGCCCGCACGCTCTAGCAGCTGGGCCGTCAGAGACGCCACCGTCGTCTTGCCGTTGGTGCCGGTGATGGCCAGCACATCGGGGGCGTAGCCGTCGTTCGCCTTTCGCTCGGCCAGGGCCTGGCTGAACAGGTCGAGTTCGCCCCATACCGCAATGGCGGCGGCGCGGGCGGCGTCGGTCAGTGGCGCGACCTGTGCCGGACTCAAGCCCGGGCTTTTCAGGACCAATGCCGGCTGTACCTGCTCGAGCAATGCCGCCTGGGTGGCCGACTGGATGAACCGGACCGCCGGCCATTCTTCGGCCAGGCGTGCGCGCTGGGGCGGGTCGGCACGGGTATCGGTCACCGTGACACGGGCGCCGGCACGCGCACACCAACGCGCCATCGCCAGGCCGGACGCACCCAGGCCCAGGACCAGCACGGAGGTGTCTTTCAGCGACAGCATGGGTTCACCGCAGCTTCAGGGTGGACAGACCCACCAGACACAACAACATGGTGATGATCCAGAAGCGGACCACCACCTGGGACTCTTTCCAGCCGGTTTTCTCGAAATGGTGGTGCAGCGGTGCCATCTTCAGCAGCCGCCGGCCTTCGCCAAATCGGCGCCGGGTGTACTTGAAATAGGTCACCTGTGCCATCACCGACACGGCTTCCGCGACGAAGATGCCACCCATGATGGCGAGCACGATTTCCTGGCGCACGATGACCGCGATGGTACCCAGCGCACCACCGAGCGCCAGTGCGCCCACGTCGCCCATGAATACCTGCGCCGGATGGGTGTTGAACCACAGGAAGGCCAGTCCTGCGCCCGCCATTGCGGCGCAGAACACCAACAGCTCGCCCGAGCCGGGAATATGCGGGAACAACAGGTATCTGGAGAACACTGCGCTGCCTGTGACATATGCGAACACACCCAGCGCCGAGCCGACCATGACAACTGGCATGATGGCCAGGCCGTCCAGGCCGTCGGTCAGGTTGACCGCATTGCTCGAGCCGACGATCACCAGGTAGGTCAGCAGGACGAAGCCGAGCACGCCCAGCGGGTAGCTGATCTCCTTGAAGAAGGGCAGCAGCAGGCCGGCCTTGGGTGGCAGGCTGAGATCGAAGCCGGACTGCACCCACCGGATGAACAACTCGAGCACCCGCATGTTGGAGTTTTCGGAGATGCTGAACACCAGGTACAGCGCTGCAATCAGCCCGATCAGTGATTGCCACAGGTATTTCTCGCGCGAGCGCATGCCTTCGGGGTTCTTGTCGACAACCTTGCGCCAGTCGTCGGCCCAGCCGATGGCGCCGAAACCCAGCGTGACCAGCAGCACGATCCAGACGAAACGGTTGGACAGGTCCATCCACAGCAGCGTCGACACCGCGATGCAGATCAGGATCAGCACACCGCCCATGGTGGGCGTGCCACCTTTGCTCAGGTGGGTTTCCATGCCATAACCGCGGATCGGCTGGCCGATCTTGAGCCGGGCCAGATGGCGGATCACCGGCGGCCCGGCGACCAGGCCGATCAGCAGTGCGGTCATGGCCGACAACACCGCACGCAGCGTCAGGTACTGGAACACGCGCAGAAAGCCGAATTCCGGACCCAGCGTCTGCAGCCATTGTGCAAGGCTCAGCAGCATGCGGCATCTCCGGTGGCGGTCGACAACGCCTGCGCGTGCCGCTCGAGGGCTTCGACCACTTTTTCCATCTGCATGAATCGCGAGCCTTTGACAAGTATGCTGGCCATGCCGCCGGCCTGTTGACGCACCGCATCGATCAACGCGTTCATGGTGTCGAAATGGCGGGAGCCGGAAAAGGTTCGGGCCGCATGGACCGACAAGGCGCCCAGCGTGAACAAGGATTCGATGCCCAGGGCATGGGCACGCGCGCCGGCCTGGGCGTGGAACACAGGCCCCTGGTCGCCGACCTCGCCCATATCGCCGAGCACCATCAGGCGTGGCGCCGGCATGTCGGCCAGCATGGCCAGTGCTGCATCGACCGAGTCTGGATTGGCGTTGTAGCTGTCGTCGACCAGCGTGCAGGTCTTGCCCGACAGATTCAGCACGTGCGTGCGTGAACGGCCTTTGACCGGCTCGAATGCTTCCAGGCCGGCAACGATATGGCGCCGGGGTACGCCGGCGGCCAGCGCGCTGGTGGCGGCTGCCAGCGCGTTGTGCAGGTTGTGCCGACCCGGCATCCGCAAGGTGAATGCCAATGGGCCGTCGGGCGTGTCTGCCCGCACCTGCCAGGCGCCGTCGCGCCATGATGCTGCGTTGCAGGCCACTTCCGGTGCCGATGCCGGATCGGCGGGGAAGGTGGTCGAGAAGACCTGGCACTGGCGCTGTCCTGCCAGGTTTCGCCAAATGCAGGCAAATGCGTCGTCCTGCGGGAAAACCGCAATGCCATCGGCGGGGAGTGCCGTGATGACCGCCCCGTTTTCCCGCGCGACCGCCTCGACCGTGGCCATGAATTCCAGATGTTCGCGTTGTGCGTTGTTGACCAGTGCCACCGTCGGGCCGGCAATTGTCGCCAGGCGGGCGATCTCTCCCGGGTGGTTCATGCCCAGTTCGACAACCGCCACCCGGTGACTGGCGCGCAGACGCAGCAGCGTCAGCGGCAGACCGATGTCGTTGTTGAAATTGCCCTGGGTTGCCAGCGCGGCGTCACCGTGCCAGCGCTGCACGATGGCGGCCAGCATCTGGGTGACCGTCGTCTTGCCGTTGCTGCCGGTCACGGCGATCAGGGGCAGCGAGAACTGCGCGCGCCAGCCCCGAGCCAGGTCGCCCAGGGCCTTGCGCGTATCGGCGACCACGATGCCGGGCAGGCCGGCCTGTGCCAAGGCGGCAGCGTCGCTGGTCAGCGCGGCTGCTGCGCCAGCTGCGCTGGCCTGGGCCAGGAACTGGTTGGCGTCGTATCTGTCACCTTTGAGCGCGACGAACAGATCGCCGTCACGCAGGCCGCGTGTATCGGAGAACACACGGCGGATCGGCTGGCGCGGATCGCCGTGCAACTGGGCACCGGGTAACCAGCGCAGCGCCTGTGCCAGTTCCATCATGCTGCTGCTCCTTCGCTGCGCGGCGCGCCCGCCCGTTGCTGCAGGGCAGCGCGGACCTGGGCCAGGTCGGAAAACGTGCGGCGCTGGCCGCCGATTTCCTGGTAGTCCTCATGGCCCTTGCCTGCCACCAGCACCACGTCGGCCGCGGCGGCACCTGTCACTGCCATCGCGATCGCCAGCGCACGATCGGCCTGCTGGTGCACGCCGCTGTGTCTGGCCAGGGCCGGGATGATCTGGTCGATGATGGCCTGCGGCGCCTCGCCGCGCGGGTTGTCGCTGGTGACGACCACCCGATCGGCAGCGCTTGCCGCGGCACCCATCAAGGGGCGCTTGCCGGGATCGCGGTTGCCGCCGCAACCGAACACGCACCACAGCTGTCCATTGCGCCGGTTCGCCAGCGGGCGCAGTGCGGCCAGCGCCTTGTCCAGCGCATCAGGGGTATGGGCATAGTCGATCGCCACCAGGGGCATGCCGTCGATGCTTACGCGCTGCATGCGTCCAGGTACCGGTGACAGGCTGGCGCAGGCGCTTGCGGCCTGTGCCAGCGGCACACCGAGCGTACGCATGGCGGCGATCACGCCCAGCAGGTTGGTCACGTTGTACTGGCCGATCAGCCCGGTGACCATGCGATGGCGCTCACTGCCCTCGACCACCTCGAATGCCAGGCCGTCGCCATTGACCATGATGTCGCAGGCCTGCAGCCGCGCCGCGCGCTCGCACGATATGCTCCAGACATCGAGCGTGCCACCGTCGAGCAGTTGCAGCAGTTCGACGCCCTTGGCATCGTCGATGTTGACCACCGCGGCCTTGAGTCCGGGCCAGCTGAACAGCCGTGTCTTGGCGCGCCAGTAGGCGTCCATCGTGCCGTGGTAGTCCAGATGGTCCTGCGTCAGGTTGGTGAAGATCGCGGTATGGAATTCGGTGCCATCGAGCCGGTGCTCGTCGATGCCGATCGACGATGCCTCGATGGCGCAGGCGCGCAGGCCGGCATCGGCGAATTGGCGCAGGCTGGCCTGCAGCAGCACGGGATCGGGTGTTGTCAGTCCGGTGGCGACAAGGCCAGCCTGCAACGCGGCCTCTGGTGCGTCCGTTGCCGGAGGTCGGCCCACGCCCAGGGTGCCAATCACGGCGCAGGGCAATACCGGTGTCAGCAGTGGACTCGACAAGGCCTGCGCCAGCCACCACGCAGTCGAGGTCTTGCCATTGGTGCCGGTGACTGCCAGTATCTGCAGATCGCGCGATGGATTGCCGTAATATGCGCTGGCAATCAAGGCGCTGGCAGCCTTCAGGCCGCGGTAGCTGGCAACGCCGCCGGTGTCGGGCAATGCATGAGGTTCTACGCCAACGCGTTCAACCAGGCAGGCTGTCGCGCCTTGCTGTATGGCGACCGGAACATGGGCGCGCGCGTCATGCGCGGCACCGGGCCAGGCGATGAACCCGTCGCCCGGCCTGACCTTGCGGCTGTCGGTCTGCAATTGACCACGCACCTGCTGGCGCAGCCACAACGCGGCCTGTCCGGGGGTGTGCAGTTCCTGCATCACAGGCTTTCCTCGACAGCAGTAACGATCTGCGGCTTGACCGCCATGTCGGGGGTCACGCCCATCAGGCGCAGCGTTTGCTGCACGGTTTCGCTGAACACTGGCGCGGCCACTTCGCCGCCGTAATACTTGCCCGCGCTGGGCTCGTCGATCATCACTGCCACGACGATGCGGGGCTTGTCGATCGGTGCCATGCCGGTGAACCATGAGCGGTATTTGTTGGTCGCGTAGCCCTTGCCGACCTGCTTGTGGGCGGTACCGGATTTCCCGCCGACCGAATAACCGATGGTCTGGGCACGCTGGCCGGTTCCGCCGGGGCCAGCGGCGAGTTGCAGCATTTTGCGCACAGCGGCGGCGTTTTGTGCCGAGAAGACCGGGACGCCGTTGGCCGGCTCCGGGCTCTTGAGGATGGTGGCCGGAATCAGCGACCCGTCATGCGCAAATGCGGTATACGAATGCGCCATCTGGAACAGGGATGCCGACAGTCCGTAGCCGTAGGCCATGGTGGCCTGCTCGACCGGTTTCCAGGTCTTCCAGGGCCGCAGGCGGCCGGTGACCGTGCCCGGGAACTGCAGCTGGGGCTTCTGGCCATAACCGAGCGCGGTGTAGGTGTTCCACATCTCGTGCGGGCTCATCTTCTGCGCGATCTTCAGGGCTCCCACGTTGCTGGACTTCTGGATCACGCCTTCGACCGTCAGCGTGCCGTAATCGTGGGTGTCGCGGATTGTGAAACCACCGATGCTGTAGCGTCCCGGCCCGGTCTCGATCAGGGTCTGCGGATTCACGCGGCCGGCTTCGAGCGCCATCGCCACGGTGATCGGCTTCATTGTCGAGCCAGGTTCGAACACGTCGGTCAGCGCGCGGTTGCGCAACTGCTCGCCGGTCAGGCCATGCCGGTCATCCGGTGAAAAGCTCGGGTAGTTGGCCATGGCCAGCACCTCGCCGGTGATCGCGTCGATGACGACGACGCTGCCGGCCTTGGCCTTGTTGGATGTGACCGCATCGCGCAGCTTCTGGTAGGCGAAGAACTGGATCTTGCTGTCGATGCTCAGCTGGATGTCTTTGCCGTCGACTGGCGGCACTTGTTCGCCGACGCTTTCGATGACGCGGCCCAACCGGTCCTTGATGACGCGGCGCGAACCCGCGCGGCCGGCCAGCTGGTCGTCGAACGCCAGTTCGATGCCTTCCTGGCCCTTGTCTTCGATGTTGGTGAATCCGACCACATGCGCAGTGGCCTCGCCCTCGGGGTGCTCGCGGCGGTATTCCTTGCGCTGGTAGATACCCTTGAGACCCAGCGCCTGGATCTGCTTGCCCACCGATTCGTCGACCTGGCGCTTGAGCCAGACAAAGGTCTTGTCTTCGTCTTCGAGTTTGCGCTGCAGATCGGACAGCGGCATGTCGAGCAGTTTGGCCAACTTCTTGAGCGCGACCGGATCGTCGCGCGGCACGTCCTCGGGAATCGCCCAGATGCTGGGCGCCGGGACACTGGATGCCAGGATCAGGCCGTTGCGATCGATGATGCGGCCGCGGTTGGCCGGCAGAGCCAGCGTGCGCGCAAAGCGCACCTCACCCTGGCGCTGGTAGAAGTCATTGGCCAGTACCTGGATATGCACGGCACGCGCCGCCAGGGCGGCGAAACCGATGGCGGCAGCGGCCACCACCAGCTTGCTGCGCCACACCGGCGTGCGGCTGGCCAGCAAGGGGCTGGACGTATAGGGAATGCTCTTGCGACTCATGGCAATTCCCCCGGTGCTGCGCAGCGCGGATGCTGCCATCCGCGGGTGCGATGCGGCTGGCGGGTCGGCATCGTCATGGCAACCTCCCGGAGGCGGCGCGGGCAGCGCCATCGGCTGCGGCGTTGTCCGTGGCCGGCGCGCCGGAGGCGTCGGAATACGCCACGTAATGCGTGATCGCCGGCGTGGCAGGGCGCATCTGCAGCTTTTCGCGCGCCAGTTTTTCGACCCGTTGCGGCGTGGCCTGTGCGCGGCGCTCGACCTGCAGGCGGTCGCGCTCGGTCTCGAGCCGATGGCCTTCGGCGTTTGCGCGGTCGAGTTCGGTGAACAGGCGGCGCGAGTCGTACTGCACATTGACCAGGTACAAGGCGCTGGCCAGCACGGCCAGCAGAAGAACCAGGTTCAGCCGGGTCATGCTGCGGTCCTTTGTGCGACACGCATGACGGCACTGCGGGCACGCTTGTTGGCCCCGACCTCGGCGGCCGACGGCTTGACACGTCCGAGCGCGCGCAGGCGCAAGGCTTTGGCCGGCGCGAACGGGACCCGGCGGTCAACCTGTTCGCGCGCATGGCTGGCGATGAACTGCTTGACGATACGGTCTTCGAGAGAGTGAAAGCTGATCACGACCAGCATGCCCTGGCCTTGCAAAACGTCGATGCTGGAGTTCAACGCTGCCTGCAAGGCTTCAAGCTCGGCGTTGATGAAAATCCGAAAAGCCTGAAATGTGCGCGTTGCAGGGTTCTGGCCCTGCTCGCGGGTTTTGACCGTGTCAGCCACGAGTTGGGCCAGTTCGGTGGTGGATGAAATTGC
>JAGPBF010000079.1 GCA_018063505.1 Rhodoferax sp. | reverse complement strand
CTCGGCCTTCATGGGCAAGACGCAAGAAGCGGCCGATGTGCCGGGCAAGGCGCAGATGCTCAAGTCGGGCAGCCAGATCACGGTAATTCCAGGTCCTGAACTGGACAAATGGAAAAAGGCGACCGACACGCTCGGTGAGCAATGGGCCGCCGATATCACGGCCAAGGGCGGCGACGGCAAGAAGCTGCTGCAGGATGCCCGCGATCTGATCAAGAAGTACACCAAATAGGGCGGCCCTTGCGTCGAGTGTGCGCATGGCGTCCGGGTTTCCGGTTTCCGTGCGCAGAATCATGGCTGCGTTTGCCAGAGCCCAATCCCGGAACACGCCATGACTGATACGGTTTTTTCTGACACCTCGCGCCCGACCGATCCGGTCGGCAAGGTGCTTGATGCGATCTCGAGGCTGTTTGCCATCTGCTCGGGTCTGATGCTCACCGCGATGGCGCTGATGTCGGTCTACAGCATCATCGGGCGTTCGTTTTTCGACAAACCCCTGATGGGTGACTACGAGTTGGTGCAGATGATGTCGGCGGTAGCCGTGACCATGGCTTTGCCGTTCTGCCAGATGGCCCGGGGCCACATCATCGTGGACTTCTTCACCGCGCGTAATTCGCCACGCAGCAACGCGGTGCTCGACCTGCTGGCCGCCTTGCTGCTGGCGACCTGTGCCTTTGCGATTGCCTGGCGCTTGACGGTCTCGACCTTCGATTTTGTCAAGAACCAAGACGCGTCCATGCTGCTCAATTTGCCGACCTGGTGGGGCTACGCACCCATGGGCCCTTCGTTTTTCCTGCTCGGCTGCGCTGCCTTGTATACCGCCTGGCACCACGGCAAGGAGATCGGCGCATGACCGGTATCGAACAAGGCGCGCTGATCGGCGGCCTGATGCTGCTGCTGCTGGCGTTGCGCGTGCATATCGGCATCGCGATGCTGGCTGCAGGGTCGATCGGCTACATCTGGCTTGTCAACCTCGATACCCTGCTCAACTACTACAAGACCTTTGCCTACGCGCGCTATTCGGTCTACGACCTGTCGGTGGTGCCGCTGTTCCTGCTGATGGGTCAGTTCGCCACCCACGGCGGCTTGTCCAAGTCGCTGTTCAAGGCGGGCAACGCCATGATCGGCCATTGGCGGGGCGGCATGGCCATGGCTGCCGTGACGGCGTGCGCCGGTTTCGGCGCGATCTGCGGTTCGTCGCTGGCCACTGCCGCGACCATGGGCCAGGTCGCTTTGCCCGAGTTGCGCCGCCACGGTTATTCGGCGCGCCTGGCGACTGCCGCGGTTGCCGCAGGCGGCACGCTGGGAATTCTCATTCCACCGTCGGTGCCGCTGGTGATCTACGCGATCATCACCGAGCAGAACATCGCCAAGCTGTTTGTCGCCGCCTTTGTTCCCGGCATCGTCGCGGCCATCGGCTACATGGTCGTCATTGCCGTGATGGCGCGCATCGATCCCGCGAGTGCCCCCGCCGGCGAGCGGCTGGCCTGGTGGGCCCGCTTCAAGGCACTGTCGGAGACCTGGCCGGTGTTGCTGATCTTCGTGGTGGTCATCGGCGGGATCTACGGTGGATTTTTCACACCCACCGAAGCGGCATCGATCGGCACCATCGCCACCGGATTCGTGGCCCTGATTTCGGGTGGACTCAAGGGGCGCGGGTTCCTGGAGTGCATCTATGGCGCGGCGCAGGCCACCGCCATGATCTTCCTGATCCTGCTCGGAGCCGATGTGCTCAACGTGTTCCTGGCGCTGACGCAGATGCCGGCCGAACTGGCCAAATGGGTGATCAGTCTGGGCCTCTCCCCGCTGCTGGTGCTGGTGGTGATCCTGCTGATCTACCTGGTGCTGGGTTGCATCATGGACAGCCTGTCGATGATCCTGCTGACGATACCGATCTTTTTCCCGATCGTCATGGGCATCGACCTGTGGGGTCTGGATCAGGAGGGCAAGGCGATCTGGTTCGGCATCCTGGCGCTGATGGTGGTCGAGATCGGCCTGATCACGCCCCCGGTGGGCATGAACGTGTACATCATCAGTTCCATGGCCAAGGACGTACCCATGAAAGAGACCTTCATCGGCATCATCCCGTTCCTGATCTCCGACCTGCTGCGCATCACCCTGTTGCTGTTCGTGCCGGGACTGGCCTTGTACGCCTTGCAGGTCCTGAAATAGGCGGCCCGCGCCCATGGCGCCGGTCGCGGCCTGACCAGATCGGACGGATGCGCCGGCACTGGCGCTCCGCCGGCCAGGCACGCCGGGCGTGCCGGTGCTAACCTCGCTGCCATGTTGAACCACTGAACGGCCATGTGCCCGGGAGACACGCCATGAAACTCACCGCCGAGCAACACGCACAATTCGAGCGTGACGGCTACCTGTTCTTCCCCGGGCTGTTTCAGCCGGACGAAGTGCAGACGCTGACCGATGCAGTGCCGGATCTGTACGCGCGGCGCGAGGCCTACAACGTGCGCGAAAAAGGCAAGGATGCGGTACGCACCAACTTTGCGGCCCACATGGTCAGTGCGCCGTTTGCCCGGCTGGCGCGCCATCCCCGCATGGTCGGGCCGGTGCAGGATCTGCTGGGCGAGCAACTCTACATGCACCAGTTCAAGGTCAACGGCAAGATGGCTTTCGAGGGCGATGTGTGGCAGTGGCACCAGGACTACGGCACCTGGCTCAACGACGACATGATGCCGACCGAGCGCGCGATGAATGTCGCGATTTTTCTGGACGACGTCAACGCATTCAATGGCCCGCTGATGTTTATTCCGGGGAGCCACAAGAAGGGCGTGGTCGATGCGAAACACGATCTGACGACGACCAGTTATCCGCTGTGGACTGTCGACAACGACCTGATCCGCGAGCTGGTCGAACGCGCCGGTGGCAAGAACGGTGGCATCGTCTCGCCGACCGGTCCGGCTGGCTCGATGATCCTGTTCCACAGCTGCCTGGTGCACGCATCGAGCAGCAACCTGTCGCCATGGAACCGGGTCAGTGTCTACCTGAGCCTGTGTGCAGTGAGCAACCATATCCGGCGCCACAAGCGTCCCGAATACATCGCGCAGCGCGACTTCACGCCGATCGACTGCCTGCCCGACGACTGCCTGCTGAAGGACTATCCGGTCGAGCTGCCGTGGCAAAACGGCATGCCGGCCAGCGCCTTGCAGACGTCGTTGGTACCGTTGGGCGAGATGAAGGAGGCTGCGTGAACGGCCGGGCCGCTCCCAAGGTGGGCAGTCCCGCAGTGCGCGACACGGAGACGATCCAATGAGTCTTTTTGCAAAACTGCAACGCTGCGCTGCCGATGGCAAGCCGATCCGCGTCGGCCTGATCGGCGCCGGCAAGTTCGGCTCCATGTACCTGGCACAGATTCCGCGCACGCCAGGCGTGCAACTGGTGGGTATTGCCGACCTGTCGCCCGACGGCGCGCGCAGCAACCTGGCGCGTGTGGGCTGGCAGAGCGAGCGCATGCAGGCGCGCTCGCTCGACGACGCGGTCAAGAGCGGCACCACCCATATCGGCGAAGACTGGCAGGCGCTGGTGCGGCATCCGGCGATCGACGTGGTGGTCGAATGCACCGGGCATCCGATTGCCGCGGTCGACCACTGCCTGGAGGCATTCGCCCATGGCAAGCACGTGGTCAACGTGACGGTCGAGGCCGATGCATTCTGCGGCCCGCTGCTGGCACGCAAGGCGCATGAGGCCGGTGTCGTGTATTCGCTGGCGTTCGGTGACCAGCCGGCGCTGATCTGCGACCTGGTCGATTGGGCACGCACCTGTGGTTTCCCCGTCGTGGCTGCCGGGCGCGGCCACAAGTGGCTGCCGCATTTCTGCGCATCGACGCCCGAAACGGTGTGGGGCAACTACGGACTCACGCCCGAACAGGCGCAACGCGGCGGCCTGAACCCCAAGATGTTCAACAGTTTTCTCGACGGCTCAAAGCCCTCGATCGAGAGCACTGCAGTGGCCAATGCGACCGGGCTCACCGTGCCGTCCAACGGCCTGCTGTACCCGCCGGCCAGCGTCGAGGACATTCCGTTCGTGACCCGGCCGATCAGTGAGGGCGGCGTGCTCGAACGCAAAGGCATGGTCGAGGTGATCTCGTCGCTGGAAGCCAATGGCCGCAAGATCCCGTACGACATCCGCATGGGCGTCTGGGTCACGGTGGAGGGCGAGACCGAATACATCCGCAACTGCTTCGAGGAATACAACGCGCACACCGACCCGAGCGGACGTTATTTCACGTTGTACAAACGCTGGCACCTGATCGGGCTGGAGGTCGGCATGTCGGTGGCATCGGTCGCACTGCGTGGCGAAGCCACGGGGGTGGCGAGCTGCTGGAACGCCGATGTGGTGGCAACCGCCAAGCGCGACCTGGCACCCGGCGACATGCTGGACGGGGAGGGCGGCTACACGGTATGGGGCAAGCTGCTGCCGGCCGACACTTCCGTGCGTCTGGGTGGGTTGCCGCTGGGGTTGGCCCACGACGTCAAAGTCATCAGGCCGGTGAAAGAGGGCCAGTCGCTGTGCTGGTCGGACGTGGCCATGGACACGACGACCCGTGCCTATGCGATTCGCAAGGAAATGGAGAATGCCTTTGGCGAGCCGCAGCGCAAGGCCGCCTGACCGAACGCTGTGCCACGACAGGCGCGGGTGCTTGCTGCGCTAGCCGGCGCTCAGCGCCCGTTGGCCTTGCGCCAGGCGGCGAAGTCATCCTTCGATTGCTGCTGGGTCGGCGGGTACAGGCCGATGATGGAGCGGCCCTTGCGCACCTCTTCGGTCACGAAGTCTTCGAACGCCGTCATCTCCACCGCCTCGTTGGCGATTTCGTCGGCCAGGTGGGCCGGAATCACGAACACGCCTTCACGGTCACCGACGATCACGTCACCCGGAAACACTGCCACGTCTCCGCAACCGATGGGCCCGTTGATGTCGATCGCCTGGTGCAGCGTCAGGTTGGTCGGCGCCGACGGCCGCTGGTGATAGACCGGGAACGGCATCTCGGCCAGCTCCGGTGAATCTCGAAAGCCACCGTCGGTAACGATTCCCGCAGCACCACGCACCATCAGGCGTGTGATCAGGATCGAACCGGCCGAAGCGGCGCGTGCATCCTTGCGGCTGTCGATGACCATCACCGCGCCTTCGGGGCATTGTTCGACTGCCAGCCGCTGCGGATGTTTCGGGTCCTGGAACACGGTGATCGGGTTCAGGTCTTCGCGCGCCGGGATATAACGCAGCGTGAAGGCTTCGCCAACCATGTTGGGCAGCTTGGCGTTGAGCGGGCGTACATCCTGGATGAACTGGTTGCGCAGGCCGCGCTTGAATAGCGCGGTGCACAAGGTGGCGGTGCTGACGGTCTTGAGTTTGTCGCGGGTGCTTTGGGAGAGTGCCATGGCGGGGTTCCTTGCGTGTCAGTAGATGGCCGGTTCGCCGACGGGCGCACCGAACGAGGTTTCCAGATAGTCGAAGTCGCAACCCTTGTCGGCCTGCAGGATGTGCTGGCTGAACATATGGCCGTAACCGCGTTCGAAACGTTTGGGCGGTGGCGTCCAGGCTGCCTTGCGGCTGGCCATCTCGGCCTCGCTGATGTCCAGGTGGATGCTGCGCGCCGGCACATCGACCGTGATCATGTCGCCGTTGCGGACCAGTGCCAGTGCGCCACCGATATACGCCTCGGGTGACACGTGCAGCACGCAGGCGCCATAACTGGTGCCGCTCATGCGTGCGTCCGAGATGCGCATCATGTCGCGCACGCCCTGCTTGACCAGCTTGGTCGGGATCGGCACCATGCCCCATTCCGGCATGCCCGGGCCGCCTTGCGGGCCGGCGTTGCGCAAGATGATGACGTGGTCCTCGGTTACGTCCAGCTCCGGATCATCGATGGCCTTCTTCAGGCTCGGATAGTCGTCGAACACCATGGCCGGGCCGGTGTGCTGCAAAAACCTGGCGCTGCAGGCGCTGGGCTTGATCACGCAGCCGTCGGGTGCCAGGTTGCCGCGCAGCACCGCCAGCGCACCTTCCTGGTAGATCGGTTTGTCCAGCGGGCGGATCACGTCGTCGTTGTAGATCTCGGCGCCTTCGAGGTTTTCGCCCACAGTCTTGCCGGTCACCGTCATCGCGTCCAGGTGCAGCATGCCGCCATCGCGCAGGCGGGCCATCAGGCCGCGCATGCCGCCGGCGTAATAGAAGTCTTCCATCAGGTACTCGGTGCCGCTGGGCCGGATGTTGGCGATCACCGGCACCTTGCGGCTGAACGCGTCGAAGTCGTCCAGCGTCACCGCGCAGTGCTCGCCGGCGCGCCGCGACATGGCCACCAGATGGATGATGGCGTTGGTCGAGCAACCTTCGGCCATGGCCACGGTGATCGCGTTCTCGAAACTCTTGCGGCTGAAGATGCGTGCCGGGGTCAGGTCGTCCCACACCATGTCGACGATGCGCCGGCCGCATTGTGCCGACATGCGCGGGTGGTTGGCGTCCGGTGCCGGAATGCTCGATGCGCCCGGCAGCGTCATGCCCAGGGCCTCGGCGATGCCCATCATCGTGGCCGCCGTACCCATCACCATGCAGGTGCCGTGGCTGCGCGCAATGCCACCTTCGACCTCCAGCCACTGGGTTTCGGTGATGTTGCCGGCGCGGCGTTCGTCCCAGTACTTGAACGCGTCTGAGCCCGATCCCAGCGTCTTGCCTTTCCAGTTGCCGCGCAGCATGGGGCCGGCGGGAAGGTATATGCACGGAAAGCCGGCCGAGATCGCGCCCATCATCAGCGCCGGCGTGGTCTTGTCGCAGCCCCCCATCAGCACCGCACCGTCGACCGGGTGGCTGCGCAGCAGCTCTTCGGTCTCGATTGCCAGCAGGTTGCGGTACAACATGGTCGTGGGCTTGACGAAGTTCTCGGCCAGTGAGATCGCCGGCAGCTCCAGCGGAAAACCGCCGGCCTGGAAGATGCCGCGCTTGACGTCTTCCACCCGCTGCTTGAAATGCGAGTGGCAGTTGTTGATGTCGCTCCAGGTGTTGATGATGGCGATCACCGGCTTGCCTTGCCAGTCGGCGCGCTCGTAACCCATCTGCATCGCGCGCGAGCGGTGGCCGAAGGAGCGGAAGTCGTCGGGGGCGAACCAGCGCGCGCTGCGCAGTTGTTCGTAGGTCTTGCGGGTCATGGGTCTCCTTGGCTTTTGGATGAAGGCGGTTGTAGCACTTTGCTGCCAATATGGTGCTTGGCAAGAAACTCGGTCTGGGCGGTGCGGATCTGCACCAATGGCGACACATCAAAGACCGCGGGTACCACTGCGCCACGTTGCAGCAGCACCAGCAAGGCGGGCAGGGCATCGCGCCGATAGACGCTGGAGCCGAAGAGGGACAGGCTTTTGAGGTAAAGCGTGCGCAGGTCCAGTGCGACCATCGGCCCGGCGATTGCGCCGGCCGTCACATAACGTCCGCCAGTGGCCAGCAGGCTGACACAGGGACTGAACAGGTCTGCGCCAACGACATCGGCAAACAGCGTCAACGGCGCGCCGCCCATTGCGGCCTTGATGGCATTGGGCAGGTCATTGACCGCACGGTCGACCACTGCATGCGCGCCCAGCCGTAGCACCGCATCGCACTTGTCGGCGCCACAGATGGCTACCACCGTGGCCCCGGCCGCACGCGCAATCTGCACCAGAAAGCTGCCAACGCCACCCGATGCACCGCTTACCAGCACCTGGTCGCCGGCGCGTAGTCCGGCCATCAGCATCATGTTCATCGCGGTGCCGCCCGAACACGGCACCGTGGCCAGCTGCGCGTCGGACAGCGGCATGTCATGCGAAATCGTGATCGCATTGGCATTGGGCACTGTGGTGAACTGTGCAAAACCGCCGTCGCGATGGGCGCCCAGAAACCCGGTGCTCTCCAGGCTGGCGGTGTCCCCCGCTGCATGAAAATACGGGTCGCAGATCACGCGCTCTCCAATACGTTGCGGATTCACATCGGCGCCGACTGCCACGATCTGACCGGCCACATCGGCACCCTGGATACGCGGGAACGTCAGGTCGCTGCCCCAGTCACCGGAGCCGGCATGTTGCACCGCAAATCCCGACTGCGCACCAGCGGCGTCGGTGCCTGTCTTGACGGCCTGGTTGTACCAGCCGGATCGGGTATTGATATCGGTGTTGTTGATGCCGGCCGCGCGGACCTGGATCAGCACCTCACCGGGCTCGGGCCGGGGCACCGGAACGTCCTCGCGGTATTCGAGCTTGTCCAGGCCACCGTAGCCGGTGAGCAGCACGGCAGCCATGTGGGTGGGTATCGGGTCGGTCATGCATGGCCTCCTGTTCGCCCGGCGCATCCTGGTCAGGCAAGCCATTGTGGCGGACCGCCGACGGGTCAGGGGGCGCCGTCGCCACCAAGCCAGGCGCCATCGGCCTGCAGCCGTGCCTGCAACTGGCCCACGTCCAGCGCGCGCGGTGCCAGATTGGCTTCACAGGCCATCGACGCTGCACTGCCCGCCGCCTGGCCCATGACGAAACAGGCGCCCGAGACCCGGGCCGCTGATTGCCCCATGTGGGTCATCGACGCGCAGCGGCCGGCCACCAGCAGGTTCTCCATCGCACGCGGCAGCAACATGCGCCAGGGCAACTGGTTGTAGCCGCGGCAGTTCGGGATGTCCTGCCATTTCAAGGCCACATTGCCAGCCACGTGTTCCTCGATCATCCAGCCATTGACGCCGATGCTGTCGTCGAAGTCGACACACTGCAGCACGTCGGTTTCGCTGAGCTGGTAGTCACCCAGGACACGGCGGGTTTCGCGCACGCCGACCTGGGGTGCGATCTCGAGCAGATAGGCTTTCTCGAAGCCTGGCACCGCGCTGCGCAGGAAATCGAAGAAGTCGACGATCTGTTGGCGGCCCTGGACTTCGGCGGCGCTGAGTTGTAGCGCCACCGTGCCGTCGACCGGGCTGCCGTCGGGGTTGGACAACTGGGTCACGTTGACGCGCCATTCGCTGGGGTTCTTCTGCGGTTTGACGATCGGGCCCTTGCGCGCGAACTTGCGGCCGCCCGCCTGTGCCTGCTCCATCAGCGCGCCGATCTGCCGCACGCCTTCGGTGGCCCGCGCCGGGTCGACGCCATTGACGCGGAACATCGTGGATGGGTACATCATGCCGTGCCCGTCGCTGCCTTTCTCGAAGGCGGCACCGGCGTGGAACGCGAGGTCGCCATCGCCCGAGCAGTCGATGAAGAACCGTGCGCGCACCGCCTGCCGGCCGGATTTGGTCTCGATCAGCACGGCATCGATGGTGCGGGCATCGCGCATGGCGACGCCCACGGCCAGTGCATGGAACAGCAACTGCGCGCCGCTGCCCAGTACCAGCTGGTCGGCCGCTACCTTGAACGCGGCATTGTCATAGGCCTGGGCCGCAATGCGGTCGCCGAACACCAGATGCGGCTCGTTCAGGCCGCCGAGCACACGCATGTGTTCGAGCAGGTCGTCGGCCACACCGTGCACCACCTGGTCGATCTTGCCGAACACATTGGCGTGCAGGCCGCAGAAGTTGGTAACGCCGGCCACCGTACCCATGCCGCCGAGAAATCCGTAGGACTCGACCAGCAGGGTGCGGCTGCCACCACGGGCTGCGGCCGTGGCGGCAGCTATTCCGGATGGACCGCCGCCGAGCACCACGACATCGAATTCGCCGAACACCGGCGTCTGCCGGCTGGGTTCGGTGATCGCTTGTGCTGCTCGCATGCTGGGATTCAGAGGCGCATTGATTGCCGCGCGGCGCGGGTTCAGAACGGCGCGTCGGTGCGCGCCGGTGGTGTTACCGGGTTCGGCTCCGCTGCTGCGGGTACGGCGGGTATCGTGTCTGCCGCAGGCGCGGCGTTGGCTGCCGCGGCGGCACCAGCCTGGTTCTTGCGCAACTGCGTACGCACCTCGGCCTTTTCGCCGGCACTGGCGAACTTGCTGTATTTGCCGATGATGGACACCATCTGGGCGTAGATCTTCGGATTGCCGGCCAGGCATTCCTTCTGCTCCAGAAAGTTCGCATCGCCGCTGAAGTTGCCGATCAGGCCGCCAGCCTCGGTGATCAGCAGCGAACCTGCCGCCACGTCCCAGGGCTGCAGGCCGGTCTCGAAAAAGCCGTCGGTGAAACCGGCCGCGACATAGGCCAGGTCCAGCGCAGCGGCACCGGGGCGGCGCAGGCCAGCGGTTCGCTGCATCACGTCGCCCATCATGGCCAGGTAGCTGGGAAAGTTGTCGCCGGCGCGGAATGGGAATCCGGTGGAGATCAGGCTCTCCTGCAGCCGGGTGCGTTTGGACACACGCAGGCGACGGTCGTTGAGGAAGGCGCCGCGGCCCTTGGTGGCGGTGAACAGGTCGTTGCGCGATGGGTCGTAGATCACTGCCTGCTCGATCTTGCCCTTGACGGAGAGCGCAATACTCACGCAATACACCGGAAAACCATGGATGAAGTTGGTGGTGCCGTCCAGGGGATCGATGATCCAGACGAATTCCGAATCCTTGGCGCCATGCTCGGAGCCCGACTCCTCGGCCATGATGCCATGTCCGGGATAGGCGGTCAGCAAGGTCTCGATGATGATTTTTTCGCTGGCATGGTCGACCTCGGTGACGAAGTCGTTGACCTGCTTTTGCGAGATACGCACCGATTCGACGTCGAGCGCGGCACGGTTGATGATGGCGCCAGCGGCACGGGCGGCCTTGACGGCCACGTTGACCATCGGGTGAAGGATTGGGGACGGCATGGTTTGTTGGTTTCGGTTCGGCCGCAACCGGGGGTCGCGTGCCGCACTGCAAGCAGGAGCGTAGGGCCGGATGCACGATGGCATCCGCGATAAGGGCGGTATTTTCCCATGAAACGCCAAGTCCGCCATCCAGACCATCGCCGGGCCGCAGGCGCTGAGACAATCCGTGCCATGCAGACACGTTTCATATTGATCAACACCAGCCATGCCGGCAACGTCGGTGCCGCCGCCCGGGCCATGAAGGTCATGGGTTTCGACGACATGGTGCTGGTGGCGCCGCGCTGGGCCAATGTGCTGCGGCGCGAGGAGACCATCCAGCGCGCCAGCGGCGCACTGGACGTGCTGAACCGGGCCCGCATCGTGGAGACACTGGACGAAGCCCTGGACGGCATGACACACCTGTGTGCCACCGCAATGACGCCGCGCGATTTCGGCCCGCCGACCATGGCGCCACGGGAGTGTTTTGCGCGCCTGGTCAGTGGTGTGTCGCTGAATGCGGCAGACAGCAAGGAGCCAGCTGCTCCGGTCCCGCAGCCCGATGGGGTCGCGCTGCTGTTCGGCTCGGAGCGCTTCGGCATGCGCAACGAGGACGTCTACCGCTGCCATGTGGCACTGTCCATACCGACCAATCCCGGCTTCGGTTCGCTCAACCTGGCTGCGGCACTGCAGGTGCTGGCCTATGAATGGCGCATGGCGCTTGGCGGGTTCGTCGTGGCGCCGTCGGCCGGCGTCGTCCCGCATCAGGCTGCCGATGCGCGGCAGGTGGCCGGTCTGCTGGCGCATTGGGAACAGGCACTGACGGCGGTCGGGTATCTGGATCCGGCCGTGCCGGGCAAGCTGATGCCACGCCTTAACCAGTTGTTCAACCGTGCCGGCATCACCGACGAGGAAATCCATGTTCTCAGAGGTGTCGCCAAGGCCATGCTGGTGGCAGCGTCGGGTTCCAAGGGCTAGACTAGATCCCATGTTTGCCCGAATCCGCTCCGACATCCAGTGCATCCTTGACCGTGACCCTGCCGCGCGCAGCAGCTGGGAGGTCCTGACCTGTTACCCGGGCCTGCATGCGCTGATGCTGCATCGGCCGGCGCACTGGTTCTGGAACCATGGCTTCACATGGCTGGGCCGGTTCATATCCCATATCGGCCGCTTTCTGACCGGTGTCGAGATCCATCCGGGCGCGAAGATCGGTGAACGGGTGTTCTTCGACCACGCCATGGGTGTGGTGGTCGGCGAGACCGCCGAAATCGGCGATGGCTGCACGATCTACCACGGTGTCACGCTGGGCGGCACCTCCTTGTACAAGGGCGCCAAGCGCCATCCGACGATAGGGCGCGACGTCATCATCGGTGCCGGCGCCCAGGTGCTGGGCGGTTTCACGGTCGGTGACGGCGCCAAGATCGGCTCCAACGCGGTGGTCACCAAACCGGTGCCGGCGGGTGCCACGGCGGTCGGCAATCCGGCACGCATCATCCAGGCCGACGGCGACGCCAGGCGTGAGGCAGCGGCCTCGAAGATGGGCTTCTCGGCTTACGGCGTCACGCAGAACGACGACCCGCTGAGCCTGGCGATGCGCGGCCTGATCGACAACGCCAGCTCGCAGGAACACCAGATCGCGATGTTGTGGCAGGTCATCGGCACCTTGGCCGAGGGACGCACCCAGGGCGATTGTGTGCCGTCCGACGCCTGCCGCGATGGCGACTTCAAGGCCGACCGGCTCAACGAACTGGTCGGCAAGTAAACCGCGTCAGGCCGGCGCAGGCCGTTGCGCCGACTTGGGCCTGAACGCCTTGCAGAGCGCGGCATCGGTTTCGATATACGGGCCGCCGATCAGGTCGATGCAATAAGGTACGGCTGCAAATATGCCGGCCACCAGTGACTCCCCGCTGTCCGAGCGCAAGCCTTCGAGTGTTTCGGCAATCGCCTTGGGTTGACCGGGCAGGTTGATGATCAGGCTGTTGCCGCGGATCACGGCGCATTGGCGCGACAGGATGGCCGTAGGTACGAAGCGCAGGCTGATCTGGCGCATCTGTTCGCCAAAGCCGGGCATCTCCTTGTCCGCCACGGCCAGCGTGGCCTCAGGTGTCACGTCGCGCAGTGCCGGGCCGGTGCCGCCGGTGGTCAACACCAGATGGCAGCCGGCATCGACCAGTTCGATCAGCGTGGCGCTGATGGTCGCCTGCTCGTCCGGAATCAGCCGGGCGTCGAATGTCAGCGGATTGCGCAGTGCGCGACCGAGCCAGTCTTTCAGCGCCGGCAGTCCCTTGTCTTCGTAGACACCGCCCGAAGCCCGGTCGCTGACCGACACGATGCCGATGCGCACGGGGTCAAATGTCGGGTCGGCTGCTGCGGGCATGGTCGTCGCTCTCCTGATCGTCGGGGGATTCAAACATGGTGCTGCGCACCAGCTGGAACAATTCACGGTAGGCCTTGCCATGGCGCGGCGCTTCACCCGGTTTGGACGGCACCGCATCCTTGCGCGCCTGCCGGATCAGCGCGCGAACCTGTTGGCTGTCGGATTTCGGGTGCTTGATGACCCAGTCCTGCAGTGCGCCGTCATCGTCGATCAGCCGGTCGCGCCACTGCTCGACCTGGTGCAAGGCCAGTGTCTCGCTGGCCGAGCCGCTGTGCTGTTCACCCAGCGCAGTACGAACCGCATCGAGCTGCTCGGCGTCGAGTTTGCGCATCAGCTTGCCGACGAACTGCAACTGGCGCCGCTTGCCTTCGAAATTGGTGATGCGCTTGGCGTCGGCAATGGCATCGACGAGCTTGTCGGGCAGGCCAAGCCGCGCCATCGGTTCGGCGCGAAGCCCCATCAGATCCTCGCCGAGTTTCTGCTGTTCGTCGCTCTCACGCTTGCGATCGGTGCGACTGGGTGTGTCCGAACCCTTGAGCTCGCGTTTGAGCTCCAGGTCGAGTTCGCTGCCTTCGGTAACGAACTTGCCGGATACAAAATACCCTTTTTTGGCTTTGCGTGGCATGGATGGAAACGGGCATTGAGGCCTTGACGGGCCCGGAGTTGGTCAGCCAAGTATCATAGTCGCCCACGTGAACGAACCAAGATGAAACACCACAAGACGACCCGGGCCGACAGCGGCTTCAGCTACAGCCGCCCCTTTTTTGAAGAACTCGTGGACAGCGCATTGCGCCATGCGAACAAGCTCGGCGCTACCGATGCGGCTGCCGAAGCCTCGGAAGCCTGCGGCCTGAGCGTGTCGGTACGCAAGGGCGATCTCGAGAATGTCGAGCGCAATCGGGACAAGTCCTTGTCCGTATCGGTGTATGTCGGTTTGCGCCGCGGCAATGCCAATACCTCGGACTTCTCCGACGCGGCAATCGCGCAGACGGTCAAGGCCGCATTCGACATCGCGCGTTTCACTGCCGAGGACCCGATGGCCGGCCTGCCCGACGCGACCGACATTGCACCGCCATCGAGCCTGGCGGACGAACTGGAATTGTTTTTCCCATGGCAGGTCACCAGTGAACAGGCGGCCGAACTGGCCAAGGAGTGCGAACAGGCGGCGCTGGAGACGGATGCCCGCATCACCAACAGCGAAGGTGCTGCCGTTTCGGCGCAGCAATCGCACTTCTTCAGCGCCCATACCCATGGTTTCCGGGGCGGTTATTCGAGCTCGCGCCATTCGATATCGGTCTCGCCGATTGCCTCGATCGGGGAGGACATGCAGCGCGATGCCTGGTACAGCTCGATGCGTGACTCCAAGGAGCTGGCAAGTGCCCAGCGGGTCGGGCGGTATGCGGCTGAGCGCGCCTTGAGCCGCCTGGGCGCGCGCAAGATTTCCACGCGCCAGTGCCCTGTGCTGTTCGAGTCGACGCTGGCCTCCGGCCTGCTGGGCGCCTTCGTGCAGGCCGTCAGTGGTGGCGCCTTGTACCGCAAGAGCTCGTTCCTGCTCGACTCCATGGGAAAGCAGGTATTTCCCAAACACATCGACATCCTGGAAGACCCGTTCATCAAGCGTGGCAAGGGCAGTTCACCGTTCGATGACGAGGGCGTGCGCGTGGCGCCACGGACGGTAGTCGAAGGCGGGCGGGTCAAGGGGTATTTCCTGAGCAGCTATACCGCGCGCAAACTGGGCATGCGCACGACTGGCAATGCGGGTGGCTCGCACAACCTGGTGCTGAACTCGCGCCTGACCGATCCGGCGGACGACCTCGATGCGATGCTGCGCAAACTGGGCCGTGGACTGTTCGTGACCGAACTGATGGGCCAGGGCGTGAACTACGTGACCGGCGACTACTCGCGCGGTGCCAGCGGCTTCTGGGTCGAGAACGGGCGTATTGCCTACCCGGTGCACGAGATCACGATTGCCGGCAACATGAAGAACATGCTCAAGGACATCGAGGCGGTGGGTGCCGATACCTACAACTACGGCGCCAAGACGGTAGGCTCGATCCTGCTCGGCAAGATGAAGATTGCCGGCAGCTGAGTAATCAGCCCGCCAATGCCGCCTTGACAGCGGCCGAGACCTGGCCCATGTCGGCCTTGCCGGCCAGTTGCGTCTTGGCCAGGCCCATCACGCGACCCATGTCGCCGGCGGCCGGTTTGCGACCCAGTTCGCTCGCCAGTGTGGCCACGATGGCGTCGATCGCGCTGCGGACCTGCTGCGCGTCCATGCGTTGGGGCAGATAGGCCACCAGGACGGCGAGTTCGGCGGTTTCGATATCGGCCAGATCCATGCGCCCGGCGCCGGTAAATGCAGTGATCGAGTCCTTGCGCTGCTTTACCAGCTTGTCGATGATGCCGATGACGGCCGTGTCGTCGAGCGTCACGCGCTCATCGACTTCCTTCTGTTTGCACGCCGCCAGCAGCAAGCGGATCGTGCCCAGGCGCGCACTGTCCTTGGCGCGCATGGCGGTTTTCATGTCCTCGGTGATCTGATCCTTGAGTGCCATGGTTTCCTCGCAATTCAATAACGCAAAAACCCGCGTCCGGATACCGGGCGCGGGTCATGGGGTCTGCAGTGGCCAGCGGGCCTGTGCCCGCCACACCATCAATACATCTTCTTGGGCAACTGCATCGAGCGGATGCGTTTGTAGTTGCGCTTGACCGCGGCAGCTTTCTTGCGCTTGCGCTCGGCGGTGGGCTTTTCGTAGAACTCGCGGGCGCGCAGGTCGGTCAGCAGGCCCAGTTTCTCGATGGTTCGCTTGAAACGGCGCAGAGCCACGTCAAACGGCTCGTTTTCTTTTACACGGATGGTGGTCATTAGCGTTTGGGTTCCAATAATGTGCCTGGAAGAGATCGGGCCTCCGGGCTGAGATTTGCTGGCAACTCGCTCAATGGAGACCCCTGCGCGTCAGTTGCAGCTAGGGCAGTATCCAGCAAAGCCGCAAATTATAGTGCTTTTGCGTCGGGGTTCAACAGCCGCGCGGCCAGTCCTTGTGCGCAGGCATAGGCGCTGGCCCAGGCCCACTGGAAGTTGTAGCCCCCGAGCCAGCCGGTCACGTCGACGACTTCACCAATGAAATACAGGCCGCCTTGTGTGGACTCCATGGTCTGGCTCGACAGCTGGCGGGTATCGACGCCGCCGGCCGTCACTTCGGCCTTGGCATACCCCTCGGTGCCGACCGGAACCAGTTCCCAGCGCGCCAGCCGCTCAGCCAGCGCCGCGAGCGCCTTGTCGGCGGTCTGGTCGATCGGCCGATGCCAGTCGTGGCCCAGGGCCTTGTCTTGCCCGATCCAGCTGTCGGCCAAACGGGTGGGAACCAGGGCGGCCAGTTCGTTGCCCAGCAATTTGCGCGACAAGCCCTTGGCACGCAGCAAGGTCTGCAGCAGGTCGATGTCTGGCGCAAGGTCGAGCCGGATCGGCGTGTTCTCGCGCCAGTAGCTGGAAATCTGCAACACCGCCGGACCGCTCAATCCCCGGTGGGTGAACAGCAGGTCCTCGAGGAAGCGGCTGTGCGCACGTTTGCTGCCAGTCTCGATCGCCACCGGCAGCGACAGGCCCGACAACTCGGCGAACGGTGCCCACTGCGCCGGGTCGAAGGTCAGCGGCACCAGGGCGGGGCGGGGCGCGATCACGGAGAGTCCGAATTGGCGTGCGATCCGATAACCGAAGTCGGTGGCTCCGATTTTCGGGATTGAAAGCCCGCCGGTGGCGATCACCACAGCGCGGCTGCGAATCGCGCCCTGGCCGCTGCCCAGCAGGTAATGCGGCTCGGCGCCTTCGGTGGCTACGGTATGGATCGGGCAGTTCTGCCAATGCGTTACCCCGCCTGCCGCGCATTCGGTCAGCAGCATGGTGATCAGGTCCTGTGCCGAACGGTCGCAGAAGAGCTGCCCCTTGTGTTTCTCGTGGTAACCGATGTCGTGGCGCCGCAGCAGATCGATGAAATCGCCGGGTGGATAACCAGCAAGCGCCGAACGGCAGAATTTCGGGTTCTCGCCCAGGAAGTTGGACGCTCCGGTATTGAGGTTGGTGAAATTGCAGCGCCCGCCTCCGGAGATGCGGATCTTTTCGGCGATCTTGTCGGTGTGGTCGACCAGCAGTACTTTCAGTCCCGACTGGCCGGCGACACCGGCGCAGAACAGGCCGGCGGCGCCCGCGCCGATGACAACGACATCGAATTCATGCATGCGGTCCAGTTTAGACCGGCAGCGCATCCGCCTTTGCGAGGCCGTGTTGTGCGCGCGACATGCGCCGCTTCGATTGGCCCGTTCCGAGGTGGTGACCGGTTCAGGCCTGCGCGGCGACGGGCTGTGGCGCGCCCGCCGATGCTGCGAGATCGCCGGCCAACAGTGCTGCGCGCGCCACATCGCCGACGACGATGATGGCCGGGCTGCCGATCTGCCCGGCTGCGATGGCCTGTGCCATCTGGCCGAGTTCGGTCAGCAACTGGCGCTGGGTCGGCAGGCTGGCGTTCTGGACCACCGCCACAGCGGTGTCGGCCGGCAGTCCGGTCAGCAGTTCGTTCTGCAGCCGCTGCGCACCGGAAACGCCCATATAGATCACCAGTGTCAGCCGGGCGTCGTGTGCCGTGGCGGCCAACGCCCGCCAGTCGGTGGCACCACCGTCGCGCCGGGTGTGCCCGGTGATGAACACCACGCCCTGCGAATGGTCGCGGTGAGTCAACGGCACACTGATGGCGGTCGCTGCTGCCACACCGGCGGTGATGCCGTTGATCACATCTACCTGTATGCCGGCCGCGCGCAGATGGTCCATCTCCTCGCCGCCGCGTCCGAAGATGAACGGATCGCCGCCCTTGAGGCGAACCACCCGCTCGCCATCGTGCGCGGCCGACAGCATCAGTTTCTCGATGAAGGCCTGCGGTGTGGACTTGCAGCCGCCGCGTTTGCCGACGTGGACCACGCGCGCGTGCGCACTGGCCAGCGCGACGATGGCGTCGCTGACCAGATCATCGACCAGCAGCACGGTGGCCTGCGCGATGGCACGTGCTGCCTTGATGGTCAGCAGGTCCGGGTCGCCGGGTCCGGCGCCCACCAGCGTCACCGTGCCTTGCCTGTGGATCGTCATGCCTGTTTTTCCCGAAGTTGTTTGTCTGCGCGCACGATGTGTGCCACCTGCG
>JAGPBF010000256.1 GCA_018063505.1 Rhodoferax sp. | reverse complement strand
CGCGATCTGCGGCTGGCCTTGCGCCGGCGCGCCGATCCGCTCAGCGTGCTGGTGTTTTTCGTGCTGGTGGCCAGCCTGTTCCCGCTGGGTGTCGGGCCTGAGCCGGCCTTGTTGCGCACCATGGCCCCGGGTGTGGTGTTCGTGGCAGCCCTGCTGGCGGCGATGCTGTCGCTCGGACGCCTGTTTGCCGATGATTTCCACGATGGCACGCTCGAGCAGCTTCTGCTGTCGGCCTGTCCGCTGCCGTTGCTGGTATTGGCGAAAATTCTGGCCCACTGGATCTGCACCGGCCTGTTGCTGGCGCTGGTATCGCCACTGCTGGCCTTGCAGTTCGACCTGGGCTGGCCGGCTACCGGCGTGTTGCTGCTGGCGCTGCTGGTGGCCACGCCGCTGCTGAGCTTGCTCGGTGCGGTGGGCGCCGCGCTGACGGTCGGTGTGCGCGGCGCGGCAGTGCTGATGCCACTGCTGGTGCTGCCTTTGTGTGTTCCGGTGCTGATTTTTGGAACGGCTGCGGTCGATGCGAGTCGTACCGGCATGTCGGTGGAAGGGCATTTCTCGTTGTTGCTGGCGTTTCTGGTGCTGGCCGTCGTGGGTGCGCCCTGGGCTACGGCCACCGCTTTGCGGATCGCGCTGGAATGATGCGTCGGCAGATCCGGATTACCCCGATCATGGCGCCAGGTTTGGCGACTGAGGTAAATTCAGAGGCTCACAATTTTTGTCATGGCTGATAAACGGATCAACTGGTTCAAATACGCCGCGCCCCAGAATTTCCATTCGCTGGCGGGTCGGATGGTGCCGTGGTTTGCGATTGCGGCGGTGATCCTGTGTGTGATTGGCCTGTACCTGGGTCTGTGGGTCGCACCGACCGACGCCCAGCAGGGCGAGGCTTACCGCATCATCTTCATCCACGTCCCCGCCGCCTGGATGTCGATGGTGGTCTATCTGGCGATGGCATTCTGGGCCGCGATCGGCCTGATCTTCAACTCCCGCCTGTCGTCGATGCTGGCCACCGCGCTGGCGCCCACCGGTGCCTGGATGACGTTTCTGGCCTTGTGGACGGGTGCCTTGTGGGGCAAACCGACCTGGGGTGCCTGGTGGGTCTGGGATGCGCGCCTCACCTCCGAGCTGGTGCTGCTGTTTCTGTACATCGGTTATATGTCGCTGCATGCCGCCATCGAAGACCCGCGCCGGGCCGACCGCTCGGCCGCGTTGCTGGCGATCGTGGGCGTGGTCAACGTTCCCATCATCTATTTCTCGGTCAAATGGTGGAATACGCTGCACCAGGGTGCTTCGGTCAGCCTGACGCAGGCGCCAAGCATGGCGCCGCCGATGCTGATCGGCATGCTGGTCATGAGCCTGGCGTTCTGGGCTTATTGCATTGCCGTGGCGCTGGTGCGTGTGCGGACCGTCATTCTCGAGCGCGAGCGGCATACCCAGTGGGTGCGCAAGGCGGTAGCAGCATGAGTATTTGCGCGCTTGCGACACCGCCCGCACGGCGCACCAAGGGTTTGCGATGAACTGGTCGAGCTGGTCCGATTTTGTCGCCATGGGCGGTTATGGGCTTTACGTCTGGGGCTCGTTTGCGATGTGTGCGGTGGTGCTGGCGCTCGAACTCGGCCTGCTGGCGCTGCGCCGGCGTGCCTTGCGGGGCGAGATCGAAGATGGTGTTGACAATTCCAATGCAGGAGCAGGGGCATGAAACCGCGTGCGAAGAGGGCTATGGCTGTCGTGTTGGCATTGGTGGCGCTGGGTATTGCCAGCACACTTGTGCTGCGTGCCTTTCAGAGCAACCTGGTGTTTTTCTTCAGTCCCAGTCAGGTGGTAGCCAAGGAAGCGCCAGACGAACGCAGTTTTCGCATCGGTGGACTGGTCGAGCAGGGCAGCATTGCGCGTGACGGACAGAGTCTGACCGTGCGTTTTGCGGTCACCGATCTGGCGCACAAGATTCCGGTCACCTATACCGGCCTGTTGCCCGACCTGTTCAAGGAAGGCAAGGGGGTGGTGGCCGAAGGCAAGCTGGGCCCGGACGGCGTGTTCCATGCCAGCCAGGTCCTGGCCAAGCACGATGAGAACTACATGCCACCCGAGGCGGCCGAGGCCTTGAAGAATGCCGCGGCACACAAGGCGCAATCCACCGCCACCCTGTCGATGCAGACACCTGCCGCTGCCGGAGCCAAACCATGATTTACGAGTTGGGCCATGTTGCCCTGATCCTGGCCCTGACCATGGCGCTGGCGCAAAGCGTGTTGCCGTTGATCGGCGCACAGACCGGCAATGCGGCGTGGATGGGCCTGGCGCGGCCGTCGGCGCGCGGGCAGTTCCTGTTCCTGGTCATCGCCTATGCCTGTCTGACCCATGCTTTCGTCACCAACGATTTCTCGGTGGCGCTGGCTGCTCGCCATTCCAACTCGAACCTGCCACTGGTCTACCGCATTACGGCGGTCTGGGGCAACCACGAGGGTTCGATCCTGTTGTGGTCGCTGATCCTGTCGGGCTGGACGCTGGCGGTTTCCATTTTTTCGCGCCAGCTCGACGACCGCATGGTGGCACGGGTGCTGGGTGTCATGGGCCTGATCAGCTGCGGCTTCATGCTGTTCACGCTGCTCACGTCCAATCCGTTCGAGCGCATGTTCCCGGCGCCGGCCGATGGCAACGACCTGAATCCCTTGCTGCAGGATCCGGGCATGGTGATCCATCCGCCGATGCTGTACATGGGTTACGTCGGTTTTGTGGTGGCCTTCGCGTTCGCGGTGTCGGCCTTGTTGTCGGGTCGCCTTGATGCCGCCTGGGCACGCTGGTCGCGTCCCTGGACCACGGTCGCGTGGTGTTTCCTGACCTGTGGCATTGCACTGGGCAGTTTCTGGGCCTATTACGAACTCGGCTGGGGCGGCTGGTGGTTCTGGGACCCGGTGGAGAACGCGTCTTTCATGCCCTGGCTGGTCGGCACGGCACTGATTCATTCACTGGCAGTGACCGAAAAGCGCGGCGGCTTCAAGATGTGGACGGCATTGCTTGCCATCCTGGCCTTCTCGCTGTCGCTGCTGGGCACCTTCATCGTGCGTTCGGGCGTGCTCAGCTCGGTCCATGCGTTTGCCAGCGACCCGGCGCGGGGCATCTTCATCCTGGGTTTCCTGGCGCTGGTGATCGGTGGTTCGCTGACGCTGTTCGCCTGGCGTGCGCCGCGGGTCGGACTGGGCGGTGGTTTCGAGCCGGTATCGCGCGAGTCGATGCTGCTGGCCAACAACGTGCTGCTGCTGGTGGCGGCGTCGGCGGTCCTGCTCGGCACCTTGTATCCGCTGGTCATCGACGCGCTGGGCATGGGCAAGCTGTCGGTCGGTCCGCCGTATTTCGACACGGTTTTCGTGCCCTTGATGACGCCGGCGCTGTTCCTGATGGGGGTCGGCCCGATCGCGCGCTGGCGCCAGGCCAGCCTGCCCGATCTTGCCTACCGCCTGCGCTGGGCGTTCGGCGTCAGCGTGGCCAGTGCCGTGGTGGCCTTCTTTGCGCTCGGCAAGTGGACGCCGATGATCGGTCTGGGGCTGGCGCTGGCCGCATGGATCGCCAGCACCGTTGTCATCGCGCTGCTGACGCGCTTGAACGAGAACAGTTCGAAGCAGTGGTCGCGTCGCTTCATGGCCCAGCCGGGCAGCTTCTACGGCATGTTGCTGGCCCACTTCGGGGTGGCGGTGTTTGTTCTCGGCGTCACGGTGGTCAGCGGCTTCACCACCGAGAACGACGTGCGTATGGAGGTTGGCGACACAGCCAGCGTTGCGGATTACCGGGTGCGGATGGACAGGATCGAGGATGTGACGGGGCCGAACTACCAGGCTTCGCGCGCCACGCTCACCATCAGCCGCGATGGCAAGAAGGTTTCCACGGTCACGCCGGATCGCCGTGTCTACAACGTCAGCCGTTCGCCGATGACCGAAGTGGCGATCGACCGCGGGTTGTTGCGCGACGTCTATATCGCGCTCGGTGACCCGGTCAGTGCCACGGCCTGGAGCGTGCGGCTGCACCACAAGCCGTTTGTCAACTGGATCTGGATCGGCTGTGTGTTGATGGCGCTTGGCGGCTTTCTGGCGGTGCTGGACCGGCGCTACCGCAAGGTGCGCGTGTTGCGCAAGCAGGCTGCGCCGGCCGACAACACGGGCGCTGCCGCGCTTGCTGGTGTTGCGCCCAGACCATCGGCAGCGTCTGTGGCAGTGCGCTCTGACGCGGCGGCCTCACGATGAAGAAGTTCCTGATTCCGCTGGTGATCTTCCTGGTGCTGGTCGGCTTCCTGGCCGTTGGCCTGGGGCTCAATCCGCGCGAGGTGCCCTCACCCCTGATCAACAAGCCGGCACCGGCGTTCAGCCTGCCCGTGCTCGATGCGCCCGAGCAGAAACTGTCGGCGCAGGATATGCGCGGCAAGGTCTGGATCCTCAACGTCTGGGCTTCGTGGTGTGTCGCATGCCGGGTCGAACACCCGTTGCTGGTCGAGTTTTCCCGCATGGGCGTGGTGCCGATGTACGGACTGAACTACAAGGACAAGCGCGACGATGCGATCGGCTGGCTGAACAAGTTCGGCAACCCGTATACCCGTTCCTTGTCCGATACCGAGGGCCTGGTGGGCATTGATTTCGGTGTCTATGGCGTGCCTGAAACCTTCGTCATCGACAAGGAAGGCGTGATCCGGTTCAAACAGATCGGCCCGGTCACGCCCGAGGTGTTGCGCGACCAGATCATCCCGCTGGTAAGGAAACTCGGTGCTTGAACTTCATCAACCCATGCCATGGCGGCGCCTGTGGGCGCTGTTGCTGGCCTGCATGCTGGCCCTGCTGGTCTCTGCGGCCGGCGCCAAGGATGCCGTGCCCGAGTCGGACGATCCGGTGCTCGAGGCGCGTGTAATGGCCATTGCCGCGGAATTGCGTTGCCTGGTCTGCCAGAACGAGACCATCGCTGCATCCCACGCGGACCTGGCGGTCGACCTGCGCAAACAGATTCGTATCAAGCTGGCGGCGGGCCAGTCGCAGCAGGAGATCATCGATTTCATGGTCGCGCGTTACGGCGATTTCGTGTTGTACCGTCCGCCGCTCAAGGCCAGCACCATCTTGTTGTGGCTGGGCCCCTTTGTGCTGCTGATCGCCGCTGCCGTGCTGATGGCAAGCAATGTCCGGCGTCGCCGTCGGGGTGTCATCGCGCAGGATTGGAGCCAGGAGCAGGCACAACGTGCACGCGCGCTACTTGACGAAGGGACGGGTCCATGAGCCG
>JAGPBF010000078.1 GCA_018063505.1 Rhodoferax sp. | reverse complement strand
TGCCGGAAGTGATTCTGGCCGTTGACGCCCAGGTGCGCTTTAGCTGGATCATGCTCGGACGTGAGCCGCGCTCTACCGACGAGCTGCTGATGGTCTATGCCGGCATCATGGCCCACGGCACCAGTCGGGGTCGCTGTAGAAAACGGAATTTAAAGTACGTTAAGCCCGAGCGTGCCGCCTAAGCAGCTACTCTGCGCCGAGCTACGAGCCTACCTACGGTGGACGGGTGGACGTTGAACAGCCTGGCCGCGTCGGCAGCAGTGCTCTTGCCGGAGTTAATCAGCGTCATGACCTCGTGTTGCTGTCTGGGGCTCAATTTGGGACGGCGACCGCCCAAGCGGCCCTCCTTGCTGGCCGCAATTAGCCCGCTGCGCGTGCGCTCCCGGAGCATGGCACGCTCAAACTCGGCGAAGGAGCCCACGATCTGCATCATCATGCGTCCTGCTGGCGTGGTCGTGTCTATGGATTCGGTCAAGCTGCGGAAACCGGCACCGGCAAGCTGCGCCCGCTCCAACAAGGTCAAAAGGTCTTTGAGTGAACGGCTTAAGCGGTCAAGTTTCCAAACAACCAGCACGTCACCATTGCGGAGCTGGTCAAGCAGCCGTGCCAACTCAGGCCGATCCCAGCGGCCGCCCGATGCTGTTTCTTCATAGATGCGGGAACATCCTGCCGCAGTCAGCGCGGCAATCTGCGCCCCAGTGTCTTGCTCCTGGGTTGAAACCCTGGCGTATCCAACGAGCATGACTTCCTCCTAAAAAATCACAGCCAGTTCACATGCCGGGGCCAACCACCTCAGCGTGCGAGATTGCGGCCAGCATAGCAACCGAAAAAATCAGGGAGAACCCTAGCGCGACAAACATGGTGAAGAGCGGGAAATTGCATTAGCCCTGTTGCCATTGCAATCTATTATGCAATACCTTTTTGCTAGCACCACCCACCCAGCAAGTTGGATGGGTGCTGGTGGGTTGCGCAAACGATCGTTTATGCAATCCACTTTTAACCGGGGTCGATTTGTTTTCGTTGTCAAAAGTGACGGTAGGAGATCGAGCACTGGCGTAGGGGTGGCCTGGTAAGCCCTTGATTCCATTGGTTTTCCTGTTCACTTTTTTCGGACGTATTGTGTCTGCCCCAAACCACCCAGTCGTGCCTCGGTGGTGAGCGTTGGCAGGACGAGTCAAAGCGGCACTATGCCCGGCTGTCGCTGCCAGCCAATGCTTCGACATTTTTGAAACCGTTGCTGGCCAAGGTCTGGCATGGATGCAGTCGCTGACCCCATCTACGAGGCTGGTGTGCAGTTGGGGCGTTTGCTGCGAACCGCGTTCCTGGCCGACTACTTCGTCAAAGACGCCTTGAGGAATGAGCTGCGCCGGGTACTCAACCGGGGTGAGGCGGTCAATGCCTTGAAGCGGGCGATCTATACCGGCAGAGTGAGCCCGACGCAGGCCAAGCGGGCTGAGGAAATGCAGGCTGTGGCTGATGCCTTGAGTCTGTTGGCCAACATCATCATGGCCTGGAACACAACCCAGATGCAGGCCGTTCTGGACCGCTGGGCCAACCGGCGTCAGGTCATCCCGGCGGAGCTCACGGGGAAAATTGCGCCGACACGGCTGCAAGGCATCAATTTGAGGGGCGTATTCCGCTTTCCAGTGGAGCGCTATGCCAGTGAAATCCTGCCGTCACAGACCACGCCGAAAACCGGGACCGGCGGTTGAAACCGAGCACGCTCTTGCGCCCTCAAACGGCGATTAAAAAATCAACAGGAAAACCAATGAAATCAATGGCTTGGCAGGCCACCCCTACGCCAGTGCTCGATCTCCTACCGTCACTTTTGACAACGAAAACAAATCGACCCCTAACCAGGAGAACCGATGCCCCGCCGTTCCATTCTTTCCGCAACTGAGCGCGAAAGCCTTTTCACCATCCCCGCTGTCGGGGACGAGCTGATCCGCCTGTACACCTTCAATGAAGCCGACTTGGCGCTCATTCGTCAGCATCGCGGTGCTCAGAACCGGCTGGGTTTTGCAGTTCTGCTTTGCTACATGCGCTACCCCGGCATCTTGCTTGGCGTCGATGCCGAGCCGTCCCCCCATTTGCTGACGATGGTGGCGAACGAATTGAAGGTTCCCCGTGAGGCTTGGAACGACTATGGCCGTCAGCGTGCCGAAACACGGCGCGAACATCTTTTGGAACTCCAAGCCACTTATGGCTTTCAGTCATTCACCACGTTGAGCAACTATCGGGCCGCAGTGCACAGCCTGGGCGAGCTTGCTATGCAGAGTGATAAGGGCATCGTGCTGGCCAGTGCGTTGGCCGACTCGCTGCGCGGCAAGGGCGTCTTGTTACCCACCGTTGATGTCATGGAGCGGATTTGTGCCGAAGCCATCACCCGTGCCAACAAGCGCATTTATGCGGCCCTGTCAGATCCACTCACCCGCGTCCACCGCCAACGCCTGGACGAACTGCTACTACCCCACAAGGAAGGCAGCAAGACTACCAAGCTGGCCTGGCTGCGCCTGTCTCCCAAGAAGCCCAACTCGCGCCATATGCGGGAGCACATTGAACGGCTGAAGGCATGGCAAGCACTGGACTTGCCAACCGGCATTGAGCAGTCAGTGCACCAGAATCGTCTGCTCAAGATCGCCCGCGAGGGTGGACAAATGCGGTCCTTTGACTTGGCCAAGTTCGAGTCGCAGCGGCGTTATGCCACCCTGATGGCGCTGGCCATTGAAGGCACGGCCACCGTCATTGATGAAATCATCGACCTGCACGACCGCATCATTGGCAAGCTGTTCAACGCCGCCAAGCACAAGCATGCGCAACAGTTCCAGGCTTCCGGCAAGGCCATCAATGACAAGGTGCGACTGTACGGACGAATCGGCCTGGCGCTGATTGAAGCCAAGAAAACCGGTGCTGACCCCTTCGCAGCCATTGAATCGGTACTGCCTTGGGCAGACTTTACGGAGAGCGTCAGCGAGGCGCAGGTGCTGGCCCAGCCCGAGAGCTTCGACTTCCTGCACCGCATCGGGGATGGCTATGCCACCTTGCGCCGTTACGCGCCGGAATTCCTGGACGTGCTCAAGTTGCGGGCCGCGCCCGCCGCCAAGGACGTGCTGGACGCCATCGAGGCCTTGCGCTTGATGAATGCCAGCAACGCCAAGCAGGTGCCGACCGACGCCCCCAGTAAATTCATCACCCCACGCTGGGTGCGGTTGGTAAAAACTGGCACCGGCTTTGACCGGCGCTTTTACGAGCTGTGCGCCTTGTCCGAGCTGAAAAACAAACTCCGCTCGGGCGATGTATGGGTGCAGGGTTCGCGCCAGTTCAAGGACTTCAATGAGTACCTGGTGCCGGTGGAGAAGTTCACCACCATGCAACTGGCCAACGAATTGCCGCTGGCGGTTCCTACCGACTGTGACCAGTACCTTCAGGAGCGCTTGACGCTGCTGGAATCCCAGCTTGCCAAAGCCAACCTGATGGCGTTGGCCAACGAGCTGCCGGACGCCATCATCACCACGGCCACGGGTTTGAAGATCACGCCGCTGGATGCGGCGGTGCCCGACGAAGCCCAATCCCTTATCGACCAGTCAGCGGCCTTGCTGCCACACGTCAAGATTACCGAGCTGCTGATGGAGGTCGATGGGTGGACGGGTTTTACCGACCACTTCACCCACCTGAAGACCGATGACCTGGCCAAGGACAAAACCTTGCTGATGACCACCCTTCTGGCGGACGGTATCAACCTGGGCCTGTCCAAGATGGCCGAATCCTGTCCCGGCACCACCTATACCAAGCTGGCCTGGCTGCAAGCCTGGCATATCCGGGACGAAACCTACAACGCGGCCTTGGCCAGCCTGGTGAATGCCCAATTCCGGCACCCGTTCGCCGCCCAATGGGGCGATGGCACCACGTCATCGTCGGATGGCCAGAACTTCCGCACCAGCAGCAAGGCCGAGAGCACCGGACACATCAATCCAAAGTACGGCAGTAGCCCGGGGCGCACGTTTTACACCCACATCTCCGACCAGTACGCACCGTTCAGCACCAAGGTGGTCAATGTCGGGTTGCGCGATTCGACCTATGTACTGGATGGCTTGCTGTACCACGAGTCGGATTTGCGGATTGAGGAGCACTACACCGACACGGCGGGCTTCACCGATCACGTCTTTGGACTGATGCCCTTCGTGGGCTTTCGGTTTGCGCCGCGCATCCGCGACCTGGGTGAAACCAAATTGTTCATCCCACATGGTGACGCCATTTATGACGGGCTCAAACCGATGATCAGCAGTGAGCGGTTGAAGATCAAGCAGATACGCACCCATTGGGATGAAATCCTAAGGCTGGCCACCTCCATCAAGCAGGGCACCGTGACGGCCTCGCTGATGCTCAGGAAGCTCGGAAGCTACCCACGCCAGAACGGCCTGGCCGTCGCGCTGCGCGAGCTGGGCCGCATTGAGCGCACGCTGTTTATCCTGGACTGGCTGCAAAGCGTGGAGCTGCGCCGCCGTGTCAATGCCGGACTGAACAAGGGTGAGGCCCGCAACGCGCTGGCCAGGGCGGTGTTCTTCAACCGGCTGGGCGAGATCCGCGACCGCAGCTTTGAGCAGCAGCGCTACCGCGCCAGTGGCTTGAACTTGATCACAGCGGCCATCGTTCTCTGGAATACGGTCTACCTGGAGCGGGCCACCGCCGCTTTACAAGGGCACGGGAGGGAAGTTGACACCTCGCTATTGCAATACTTGTCACCCCTGGGCTGGGAGCACATCAACCTGACGGGCGATTACGTCTGGCGTAGCAGCGCCAAGGTCGGTGCGGGCAAGTTCAGGCCGCTGCGGCCGCTTCCTGGGGCTTAACGTACTTTAAATTCCATTTTCTACAGCGACCCCGTCCACAACGCCCGCATCCAGCGCCGAGCGTTGCAGCAGAACCGGAACCACCGCATCGACTTCATCGCTTGCCAGCAGGGCGCGCAAGCTCTCTGCATACATGCTGGGAAAACGCTGCCAGGCAGTCGTCACATCAATCGGATTGGCGGCGGACCCGTGCGCCGGCAGATGCACTGCAATGGCATCGCGCAGTCCGGCGGATAGCAGGGGCACCTCAAGGCCCTGGGCCTCGCACAGGTCGGCCAGTTCGACGCCGGTTCCCCCCGAATTGGTGATGATGGCAATGCGAGGTCCGCGCAGCGGTGGCTGGCTGTCCAGCGCAGCGGCAACGTCAAACAGCGTCAGCCCATCGTCGACCAGGATGGCCCCGGCCTGACGCAGGATGGACCGCGTGACGGCAAAGTCCTGGGCCAGCGCTGCGGTGTGGCTTGAGGCGGCGCGTTGGCCGGAACTGCTGCGGCCTGTCTTGAGAATCACCACCGGCTTGTGCGGCGTCACTGCGCGCAAAGCGCGCACCAGACCCGGGCCGTCGGACAGGGACTCCAGCACCAGTGCAATCACGCGTGTGTGCGCGTCCTGACCAAAGAAGTGGACCGCATCTACCTCGTTCACATCCGCCTTGTTCCCTGCCGAGAGGACCTTGGCAAACCCGATGGCGCCTTCCTTGGAGCGGGAAAAGGCGGCCATGCCGTAAGAACCACTTTGCGTAAAGAGTGACACCCCGCCTGTGCCGGGGATGCCCATGGCCAGGGATGCGTTGAGGCCGCCATGGGCATCGATCAGACCGAAACAGTTGGGTCCGATGAGGCGAATGTTGTTTTCGCGCGCAACCCGCCTGAGCTCCTGCTCCAGTGCGGCGCCGGCAATGCCGGTCTCTGCAAAGCCGCCACTCAACACGATGGCAGTGGCCACTCCGGCCGCAGCACAATCCTGCAGAATACGCACGATGGTGCCGGCCGGCGTCACGATGACGGCCAGGTCTATCGGGTCGGGCACAGCAGCGACACTGGCATAGGCCTTTCGTCCCAGCACTTCGGAAGCGGTCGGGTGAATTGGTATCACCTCTGCACGGTTGTAGGCCCACAGGTTCTCAAGCAGCAGGCGTCCGACTTTGCCGGCCTCCGCTGAGGCCCCCACCAGCGCGATGCGCCGGGGTGAAAATGCCGCCTTGCCCCAATTGTTGCTATCGTTCATTTGGCTTGGATGTCCTGTTGACGGGCAAACAGTGCCGGCTCGCCCCCGGTGTGAACAAAGACGGTCGGACCGCGCCCTTCGAATCGGCCGCCGGCGGCAAGCGCCGTCAAACCAGCCAGTGCCTTGCCGGTGTAGGTGGGGTCGAAGAACAGGCCTTGCGTGCGCGCAGCCATAGCGATGGCCGCATTGCCGGCCGCAGTGGGTATGCCGTAACCCTCGCCAATGAAGCCGTCGTGCACGACCACATCCGACGCATTGACCAAGGGCGGCAGTCGGAGCCGTGCGGCAGCCTCGGTGGCAAGTTGAACGACCCGCAGCCGTACCTCGGAGGCCGGACGGCTCACTGTGACGCCCTCGACACGCCAGGGGACGCCCAGCATGGCGCAGCCTAATAGCCAGCCGGCCAATGTTCCCCCTGAGCCGATTGCAAGCAGGATGGTGTCGGGCTGTAGTCCCTTGGACTGGCACTGCTGATGCAGTTCGCGTACTGCCAGCACGTGGCCCAGCACACCCAGTGCACAGGCGCCGCCACGCGGTATCGGATAGGGCCGCCGCCCGGCCGCGCGCAGCTCCAGGGTGACTTCATCGATGACGGTATCAACGTGGGCGCGGTCGGGGCTGCCCGTGAAACGCGTCTGTGCGCCGAGCATACGCACCAACTGAAAATTGCCCTGCACCGCGGCAGGTTCGTCGCCCCAGTAGATGGCGCAGCTTTGCATGCCGGCGTGGGCCGCAGCTGCTGCTGTGGCGCGCACATGGTTGGACTGCACCCCGGCCCCGGTCACCAGGGTGTCCGCCGATTGCGCCCGCGCATCGGCCAGCAACAGCTCAAGCCCGCGCACCTTGTTGCCGCCAAAGCCAAAGCCGATCAACTCGTCGTGCTTCACCCACAGCGACGGCACACCCACCCGGCGCGCGAGTTGCGGCGCTTGGGTCAGCGGGGTTGGCAGGAACCCCAGACGCTCGCGTGGCAGCGCGTCGAGCTTGCTGAATGCGTCGACCTGGATCATGGGGACTCCAACACGCGGTTGACCATCTCTGCACAACAGCCGGTATGGCTTGCGACGTCGAGCAAGGCATCAAGCGCGCTTGCGTCGAGCAAGCTTGTGATCCCGGGTTCCCCGCGCACGGCGTCCACCAGTGATCGCCCGTTGGCGCGCGCGTCAATTGCCAGCTGGTACAGCAGCAGGTGCGCCGCATCGCGACCGATATGTGGAGCAAGGGCCAGCATGATCGCCTCTGACAGCATGAAGCCGCCACCGGCCTCAAGGTTCGCGCGCATGCGAACGGCATCCACTTCGAGATCTGCAAGTAGCTCGGCCAGCAGCTCGATGGCACGCGCGGCCAGCATCGTGGCCTCAGGCACTGCAATCCATTCGGTCTTCCAGGCGCGGCCATCGCGCTCATGGTCATGCACCAGGCCTTCGGCCAGGGCGCCGCTGAGGTGACGCGTCAGGCGTGCGAGCGTGCCGAGGTGCTCGCCGATTTCCGGGTTCCGTTTGTGGGGCATGGTGATGCTGCCCACCGTACCTGCCTTGAAGCCTTCACGCACTTCGCCAATTTCACTGCGTTGCAGGTTGTAAACCTCATGGCCGATGCGGTCTGCGGTACCGGTGACCAGCGTGAGCAGCGCGCCCCATTCGGCAAATACGTCGCGGCTGTTGGTCCAGGACACGAGGGGAACGCCCAGCCCCACTCTTTGGGCAAAACTGCGTTGCAGTTCCAGTGCGTGTGGGCCCAAAGACGACAGGCTGCCCACGCCACCGGCCAGTTGGACCACGTCCATGCGTTGCGCAATTTCCACGAAACGCTGGCGATGGCGCCGCACCTCTGCCAGCCAGCCGGCGACCTTAAAACCGAAGGTAATGGGCAGCCCCTGCTGGCCATGCGTGCGCCCGGCCATCGGGGTATCCCGGTAGCGTAGTGCGAGTACGGCCATGGCCTGGTCGACGCGTTCCAGGTCTCGCTCAATTTGTTGGCGGGCGGTGCGCAGCACCAGCATCATCCAGGTGTCGGTTACGTCCTGTACCGTGGCACCGGCATAGACCCATTGCGCATCAGCCGGCGTGAGGCGTGACTGCACGGCCCGGATCATCCCCTGCATGGAGTGGCCCGAGGCTTCTCGGCCGATGCGCATTTCTTCAAGAAAAGCGGCGTCAATGGCAAGCTCCCTGCAGCGCAGCGCAATAGCGTGTGCGGCCGGTGCGGGAATCAGGGTGAATTCCGCCTGCACCTCGGCAAGCACGGCAACAATTTCGAGCCATGCGCGCGTGCGGGCTACATCGTCAAAAAGTGCCTTGATGGTGTGCTGGCTCCACAGGCTGCCGAATATTGCCGAGTCGATCATGGTGGCGGGCATTACAAATCCTCTAGCGTCTGGCGCACGCTGGCAAGCAGAGCACTGCGCGACGCCTGCGCGCGATTGGCTGAGTCCTGCGTCCAGGTGGCAGCGACGTTGAGTTGCGCGTCAAAGGATTCGAGCATCTGCTGCATGGGGCCATCGGCAGCGCCGCCTTCACCGGCGCGCCCGGCGATTGCAGAGCGGGGATCCAGCGCTGCTTGGATAGCGGCTTCGGTCATGTGCACCGGCCGGCCCAGCACTGCACTGGAGGCATCGGCCAAGTCCTGTGCCGTCAGCGACAGCACGTTGCGATTCTGCTCATGCAGTGTGCGCGACATGCGGCCCACCACGCGGTGCGCTGCACGCTGGTCAAGGCCGCAATGCAGCACCAATGCATCGGCCAACTCGGTAGCCAGAACAAAGCTGCGTTCCAGGGTGCGCGCTGCGCGCTCCTGTGACAGCGTCATTCCTGCAATGCTTGCACACATGAGTTGGGCGGCGCCTGCAGCGCGTTCCAGGGCGCGCGGCAACTCACCATAAGCCAGCATCCGGTTGTCCATCTGGCCCGTTGGCGTGCGGCCCGAGGCGGCCAGTGCCGCCTGCAGGCCGATGGCCTGGTTTGCTGTGGCGCGCACATAAGCCAACGCAAACGGATTCTTCTTCTGCGGCATGATTTTGCTTGCCCGCGATTGGGCGTCGTCCAGTTCAATAACACCGAACTCCATGCTGGCAAAGATCATCAGGTCTTCGGCCAAACGATCCAGGTTGACCATCGCTGCAACCACCAGGGCCATGCCCTCGATCGGGCCGTCTGCCTGCCACATGGCGTCACGGGCATGGGCAATCAGACCGTCAAAGCCCAGCAAGGCCGCAATGCGTTGCCTGTCGGGCGCCAGTATGGAACCGTTGGTACTGCCACATCCGGCAGGACTTCGATTGAAGTGCGCATGGAAAGCCTGCGCGCGTTGGAGGTCACGCAAGAGCGGGCCGACAAACCCGAGCAGGTAGTGGCCAAAGCTGGTTGGTTGCCCAGCCTGCAAATAGGTGTAATCGGCCATCAGCGCATGTTGGTGTGCGCCGGCCGTCTTGACGAGCTCGACGCCCAAAGCCACCAGCGCGTGAGACAGCGTGCGCACACCTTCACACACGGTAAGGTGAAAGGCGGTGGTGGTTGCTTCGCGCCTTGCGCGGCCGGTGCCCAGCCAGCCAGCGGCCGTGGTGTGCGCGGTGAGCCATGCCTCGCGGTTGGTGTACAGGTCGCCCAGCGCCGGATCGAGTGCCAGACCCTGCGGCAGTCCATGCAGGTCCAGCAGGGCTGCCAGCAAGTCTTTGCCAGCAGCTTCGGGTACCGTGCCGGCCTCGACAAGCGCCAGCACATAGGCCAAATCGACATAGCTGAAGGCCGACGCGAGCACGGTCTGGTGGCGCAACTCCTCGGCAAAGGCATTGGCGATCAGATCGTTGCCGGGTGCGGCAGCCAACCTGCCGCCGATTTCGAGCACATGTTCGGCTGCGGGGTTGCCAGTCACAAGGCTGGGCGCATCAGGGGTGGCTATGGTGGACTACCCCGTACTCTGTTCGGCCATTCCGCGGGGCGGGCGGGCCAGACTGTCACGGCCATCGATGGCCTGGCCGATCATGAATGCCTCGAATTGGTCCGGCGCGTAAAGCCCGTTTCTGCGCATTTCATCGGCTATCGGCTTGAGCGTTTCAAATCGCAAGCCCAGGCGCAAAGCCTCCAGCGCCAGCACACGGTCCGGCTCAATATTGCCAAGTCCGACGTTGACACCGAACCGCTCGATCAGTAGGGTTTGCTGGCGCTTCAGCGGTGCTTCCCAAATCAGGCGATCGGCCTTGTCGCCAAGAATTCGTGCAATCGTTTCCATGTCGTCGCTGACCAGGTTGCCCTGCTTGTCGAACACGCCGACACCGGTACCTGACTCGCGTCCTTCGACAATCACCCAGAGGGCACCCCACTCCAGGTCACGCAAGGCCTGGTGGGCCAGGCGTTCCATGGGAGGCTGCTCAGCCGGGTCCTTCTTGCCGACTTCGGTGACCACGACCAGCCCGGCAGCCAGGGCGCAGTCAATGGCACGCCTGCGCCTGAATGCCGACAGCTCGATGGTGCCGTCAGAAATTTCCACCGCAGTGAATCCGACTTCAGCCGCACGCATGGCGTAGGTTTCGCAGCTGTGCTGCAGAATCGCGGCCTCAAACAGCGTGCCGCCCGGGCAGCTCAGTATCTTGTGCGTGTTGATCAATTCCAGCTTTCGCTCAAGCACCGACGGCCGGACAAACACCGAGGTTCCGAAGCTGAGCTTCCACAGATCGATGTGGTCTCCGGCAACTTCCAGCAGGTCGGCTGTCGCCGACACGCCAAGTCCCGTGTCGATAATCATCGTCAAGCCCGTGGCGCGGGGTGCCGCAGTGCGAAGTTGCCGCCCGTCGGCAATCGCTGCAATGTCGCGCCAGTAGCTATTTAGCATCGTCGCTCCTGTCGGACAGCTGATGCAGGGCGCGCTCCACCATCACCAGGTCGGTGCCCCAGGGCACGGTCATGACCTGGCCGTCGCGTTCGATGTCGAACTCCAGCATGCAGCACTTGAGCAGCGTCGGCTCGCTGCGGCTGCCGGCGATGCGGCGCGGGCACATCTCAACTCTGGGCGGTTCATCACCGTAGTAATGGCGGTGAAACTGCAGACTGCGCTCGCAACCCACCAGCACCCAGTCACGGCGCTGCGCCGGCCGTTCGTCCAGAAAACTGACGGGTGCACCCAGATCGTCCAGTCCGCCCGAACGGCAGGGCACCAGATATTCCTGCGCCGCATGTCCACGTGCCAGCTTGGCGATGTCGATGCACTCCAGCTCCAGCCGGATCGGTGGCAGGTCGGCATAGGTGAGTACATGGCGCGCCAGGTCGTAGAGTTTTGCCGGCTCGGGGGGGCTTACTTCGACAATGCGCAGCACCAGGGGATCGGGGTGATGGATGAAATTGATGTGGTCATACAGGCCCCACACCACCAGAGTGCGATCAACCCCGACGCCACAGCGATGCGCCAGCGCGGCCAGTGCCGAACGGTTGGCGCAGTCGGTTTGTGCATCCTTGGCAAATACGCAGGTGTCGGGCAGTGCCAGTACCTCGACGGCAGTGATGGGCGAAAAAAGCGACTCGTTGTTGGTTCGCGTGATGGCAACGACCGACAGCTCACTGTCCTCCACGTGGCCGCGATGCAGCACGATGAAGTTGGTGCGGCGGTAGGCCTCACGACCCATCAGGTGCGCCGTGATCGCCTCCCCGGTCATCAACCCGTCATATGGTTGCACACTGACCTGCCGGTAAGGTAGCGGCACGACGTTACGCTGATCACGAAAGGCGAGGGTGGGGTGGTCCAAAATAGGCCTTTCGTCAAGCGCTGCCAAATGCAAAGCTGCGGGCCAGGTCACTGGCGCGAAGTTCCTTGCGGTGAACACCGAGCGAATCCAGGCGGCGAATCAGTGCGACCTCTTTCGCGTCCGGCAAGGGCATGGGCATCAGCGCATCGGCCAGGCGCAGGGGGAAACCCGTGTTGGCCGCAATCTCTTCAACCGTGGTATCAGGGTAGGTCGCCCTCAGGCGCAGATGGCCCTCCGCGTCGAAATCAAATAGTCCGAGTTCGGTGATGAGCCAATCCGGCCCGTTGCCGCGGTGACCGAGCTCGCTGCGCTTTCTTCCGTCCGTGGCACGGTGGCCCAAGGTGGTGACGAAGTCGCATTTGTCCACCAGACGCAACATGCGCTTGCCGTTCTTGCCGGGCGGGCTGCGGTGCGCCGGGGTCCAGAGGGTGAAGTTGCTCACATCGCAGGACAGGTTGCAACCGCCGCCCCCGCCGGGCAGCTTGAGCCGCAACTGCTCCTGCCCCAGCCGGGTGACGTTGGCATTGCCCCAGCAGTCGATCTGCAGGCCGGAAAGAAACATGCGGTTCATCCGGCCCGAGGCGGCCAAGTCGAACAGCTCCTCGATGTCAATCGAACATTCGGCACCCCGGTCCAGCGCCCAGTCGTTGGAGGTGGGGGTGAGAAATTGCAGCCGGGGGTTGAGGCCGTAGGTCGCGCCGGCCACAAAGGCCAGGTCCGGTGCGTGCGTGCGCTTGGCCAGGTGCAGGGCCAGTTGCACCAGGGGCGAGCCGAAGCCGTGAAACGCGAGGTCGCCGTTCTTCACGGTGCGGGCCAGATTGAAAATCATCACCTCGGCCAGGCTGCAGGTCGCGCTCATGGGGTTTCCTCCTGATAGAGCTTCATCCAGGCGTCATCGCCCTCCTCCCAGCTGCCCAGGCGTGTGCGCAGGGCGTCACCGCCTATGCGCTGTAGGTAGTCTTCATGGCTGGTGCAGGCGAAGACAAAGGGGTCCAGGTACTGCTCCCGGAAGGCCTGTGCGCCCGCGCTTGCCGCCGCGTAATAGGCAGCCGTGTGCGGGCGGTCGTAGGCATACATGGGGTAGCAGGCGGTGGGGTGCGCGCCCATGGGCACCTCGGCCAGGGCGGCGACATAAAAGTAGGGCACGTTGGCGCCGCCCAGCGCCTGCAGTTCGTGGTTGGACACGATGCGCTCCACCGTGGCAATCACCTTCTTCGATGCACGTGCGGCCAGGATGTCGGTGACCGGCGGACCTTCGATGCGCAGGTTGCCGTGGGCGTCGCCATACTGGGCGTGAATCAGCGCCACATCGGGTTGCAGGGCCGGCACCAGCAGCAGGTCTTCGCCAGTGAACGGGCACTTCATGGGCAGGTACTCCGGGTGCATGGCGGCAAAGCTGGTGCCCCGCACCGAACGGATGGGCATGAAGGGCAGGCCGAAGGCGGCCGCGCGCAACTGCTGCACCACGGTGTAGCAACAACTGTCTGCCACCGCGACCTCGCCGGACTCGCAGGCGCGCCGGTAGTTGGGCGCCATGCCGAAGTCCTGCTCGAAGCCCACATAGCTTTCGGCCGAGCGCGACACGGCACCGGCGCCGCAGAGCATGTCCACATCAATGCCATGCGCCGAACCCACCACCTGCAGGTTCTTGCGCCCGGCCCGGATCAGCGCGCGCAGCAGCGCCATGGGTTCGCGCGACGACAGGCCGCCCCCCACAGCGACCCAGTCGCCATCCTGCACATGCGTGACCAGTTCCTCCATACTGACCCGCTTGTCGCTGCTGGTGAACATGGCAGTCATATGGCCGTCATGCCACCATCAACCGCTAGGTTGGCACCGACGCAAAAGCTGGCGGCGTCCGACAGCAGGAACACCACCGCCTCGGCAATTTCCTCGGGTTTGCCAAAGCGCCCCAGCGGGTATTTGGCCAGGCGCTTGGCCATGGCGGCCTCGCTGGTGTCGCTGCCAAGAAGCGACTTGCCCATGGCTGTTTCGGCAATGGTGCCGGGAGAAACGCTGTTGACCCGGATGCCGTGCTTGGCGTATTCGGCGCCCATCTGCCGGGTGAGATTGACAATGGCCCCCTTGGCTGCACAGTAGGCCGCCATGCCGGGGATTCCCACCATGCCAGCCACCGAACCGACGTTGACGATGGATCCGTGCCCTTGCGCAATCATCTGGGGCAGCACCGCCCGTGAAGCTAGAAAAGTGCCTGTCACGTTGACCGCCCAGACCCGCTGCCAGCTCTCCGGGGTGCTTTCATGCACGCTGCCAAAACCGGCAATGCCGGCGTTGTTAAACAGCCCGTCAATGCCTCCCAGCGCCGCGCTGGCGGCGGCCACAGCTTGGTCCATGCTGGCAGCATCTGTCACATCGGCACCGATGCCGAATGCCTTTCCGCCTTCATCCTGAATCTGCTTGGCCGCAGCAATGGCTGCCGTGCCATCCAGGTCCAACAAGCCGACGGCGGCGCCCTCGCGCACCAGTCTGCGTGCAGTGGAAAACCCGATGCCTGCCCCGCCACCGGTAATGATCACTTTTCGTCCAGCCAGTATTCCAGTCATATCTGTCTCCTAAATAATTGTTTCTTGCTACTACTTGCTTGCGACTACAACGCCGTGTAGCCGCCATCCATCACCAAAGCCGCGCCGTTCATATACCGTGCCTTTTCGCTCGCCAGAAATTCGACGGCATCGGCCACGTCGCCGGTGGTACCAATTTCGTTCTGGGGTATGCGTGCCAGTACCTGTTCCCGCAAGTCAGGCTGATCCAGGCGCCACTGCGTCATCGGTGTCTCGATCATCCCGGGACAAAGGGCGTTGCATCGGATGCCTGCACGGGCGTAGTCCACGGCAATCGACTTCGTTAGTTGCACCACAGCGCCCTTGGAGGTCGTGTAGGCGGCCCTCTTCGGAAACGCAACGAAGCTGGCAACCGACGCGATGTTCAGGATCACGCCGGATCGGCGTTCGAGCATGTGAGGCAGGACCGCGTGACAACCAAGAAAGACGCCACGCACGTTGACTGCCATTACGCGGTCAAACTCGTCCACTGTCGTTGAGTGGACATCCGTGGCCGCCTGGCTGCCGGTGATGCCAGCGTTGTTGATCAGAACATCGACTTTCCCTCGCTCGGCAACAGCTCGCTCAATGAGGCGCGCGACGTCCGCTTCATTGGACACGTCACCGGCCACGGTCAGAATCGCACCGCGGTGTGGCACCCAGTGCTCGGCCAAACATTCGGCAAGAGCCTGCTCCGACACGTCGAAGGCGACGACGAAGTCGCCCGCGGCCAGTTGTCGAGCGGCGATGGCCAGACCGTTGCCCGATGCCGCCCCAGTGACGACCACGACACGCTGGGTCATAGATCCACCAGCCGTTCATTGCCGGCGCGCAGGCGAGACAGTTGGATGAAGTGGGTGGGGTTGAGAAACAGCTCGTCCATCTCACCCAATTGGTCGACGGTCAGACCCTGCTTCACCAGCACGTTTAGGTACTGGAAGGCGTCCTTGCCCCCATATCCCACGTGGTGCGCCCCCACGACGCGTCGGGTGTCCCCGTCGATGACAAGCTTCTGAAACCCGGACATGTGAGGCCTAGCCATCGCGTACAGCATCACACGATCGCCTGCCGGCAGCCCAACGTTCAGCCCGTTGGGGTTGTTGGGCGGCATCTTGATGATGACGACGTTCTTGTACTTCTTCCTGGCTTCCTCTTCGCCAAGGCCCAGCCAGCTCACCTCATAGTGGGTATGAAGGAAATCAGGAAAGTCTTTGGGGTCGTAGTGCGACTCGCGCCCCATTACATTGCGTGCCGCGTAGACACCGCTCTTGCGCGCCTTGAACATCTCCATGGGCGCACCGATCAGATCGCCAACGGCGTAGACGTTCGGCACGGATGTCTGCATGCGGGTGTCGACGACGATCTCTTTCTTCGACCCAACCTTCACTCCGAGCGCTTTCACCGCCATCTCTGAGTTCGGTATCTCGCCCAACCCCATGAATACGAAGTCAGTCGCGACCTCCGCGATTCCAGTAGCTGTCTTGATCTTGACGCCCCGGACCTTGCCACTTGCATCGGACTCGATGCTCTGAAGTTCGGCCCCCTCCCAGATCTCCATTCCCTGCTCTTTCATCCGGTCGAGCACGTATCCCCGGGTTTCGAGGTCAGGGATGAGCTTCAAACACTCGGAGCGAACGACCATGATTGTTCGCCGGCCGGTCGCATTGAAGAAGCACCCGTACTCGACTGCAGTCTTGCTGCCGCCAATCACGACGACCGTGTCCGACGGTTCGTAGTCGAGCGTTTCGACGAGGTTCACGTGCGTGTAAACGCCCTTGAGATCCTTCCCAGGAACGTCAAGCACCTGTGCGTGGGCGCCAGTCGCCAGAATCAGATTCTTGGTCTTGAACTGCCGCCCCGCCACTTCAACCGTGTGAGCGTCGATGATTGTGGCCTTCGCATTCAGGACGAACTCGAGGTTGAGTTGCTCCTTGCTCTGGTAGTTCATGATCGCGTGCGGGCCTGTGCGGCCGCGCTTGAACAGATCCACCATTTCCTTGATGGAGGTTCGAACTCCGGTCATGTTCTGGAACCAGTACTCGCCACTGAAGGTCCGTTGGAGCATCAACTCAGCAGCACAATCGGAGAACAGATGATGCGGAACGCATGCGTTGTGCGGGCACGAACCTCCGAGGAACGGCCACGCTTCAATGATCAGCTGACGCCCGCCCATCGCGCGCAGATAGGCTGAGCCGAACCGGCCGCTCGCGCCGCCGCCAATGTAGATCGCGTCATACTCGCGCTTGTCGTTCTCGTCGATGTTGAAAAGCGCTGGACCGTTGGGATCAGCGTAGACCTCTTCGATCTTGTGGCCCCACTCCTCGATGTTCCATTTCTCGCCACGTACATCCAACACGTTGGCGGTGTTCGCTGGGTTCTTCTTGCTCATGACTTCCTTTCCGTTTGATTGACTCTCGATCGAGTTCGCTAGCCGTCTTGCTTCAGAGCGTTCCTCAGAAGCAGCACGGACAAGACATCGGATGACGCAGGCGCACCGCGCGTCCAGCGTCGCGTTCGTCGGCCGAGGAGTCCCATGGATGGGTCTCGGCCACCATTCCCTTCTTTTCCACCGCGGTATCACTCCCGCAGTTGCCGCAGATCCAACGCTCTGGCAACTTGGCGCCGGCGAAGACCATCCCCTTGAACTCGTGCCCGCAGGTTGGGCAATGAATGGTTAGGACCGGCACGGCGTTCCCACCGGTTCAGCGACGCTGCTGGAGTTCAGCGCGCACGATCTTGGTCCCCTCGACCAAGGCGTGGATCTTGTCCTTGGCGATGTAGCGCTGCAGCAGGATCAGACCGCAGTCGGTGGTCACACCAAGGCGATCGGCCGGCACGAATTCGAGCAACTTTCGAATGCGCGCCGCAACTTCTTCGGCAGTCTCGGTGATCGTGCTTTTGACATCGATCACGCCAGCCCAGAAGTCGACATTGGCCGGCAGCGGATGCTGCTTGATGATGTCAAGCCCAGAAAGATCGTCCGCGCGGCGGCCGCAGCTTTCTAGGTTCAGGACACTGATGTTCGCTTGGTAGGCTTTCGGAATGATCGAAGACGTGGGCGAAGGCTCCGCGCCAACTCGCTTGGACAGATCGAAAACCTCGCCCTCCTTGGCCGTCTCGTCGGGCATATAGGCCGGCGTGCTGCCCCAGTTGCCCCAGCACACATGCACGATGATCTTGGACTTCTTGATGCCTTCGACCGCACGATTGAACGCCTCGATGGCGTAGTCCTCGAAAAAGTACGGCCAGGTGAACTCGTCGAGCTGAATGAAGTCGGCGCCGATCGCCTCGACCTCTTTCAAGTCTTCGTTGATGGCCGCGGCGATCGCCATCGCGCGTTCGCGACTGGACTTGTAGTGCAAGTCGTTGGCCACCTGCGCAAGCACCTGTACGCCGGTGTACTGCACCTTGATCGGCTTCTTGGTCGCCTTGCGCAGAGCCTTGGCCTGCTCGACCATCAGCGCGCCATAGCGCTTGATCTCCTTGGTGACCGTACCCGAGTGCAGGCGGCTGTAGATCGGGAAACCGAGGTGGCCGCCCTTGAGGTCGTAACCCAGGCGATGCAGGTAGTAGTACACCGCCTGGTCGGCGTAGTTGTCGCCGTGCACACGGCCGTCCGTGATGATGTCCAGACCTGCCTGCTCCTGGTCGCGCACCATGGCACCCACTACGTCTTCCAATGCCTCCTGCCACATTGAGTCTGGCGGCTGTTGGTCACCCGTGAAGTGGCGTGCGTAGGTCGCATCCCACCAGCGCGGGTTGGGGTAATTGCCGACCATGCTGGTAGGGATGAGTACGTCCTGATTTCCTATCTTCATTTTCTGTCTCCTATTTATTGCGTACGTCGGCAACCGACATGTACAGGTTTGGATATGTCAAGAGGTGCCCATAAATCCGGGGGGACGTCGCACCCACGCTATACGCGCCAACAACGCCTGCGGCGGCTCCTGCTTTCTTCAGAAAGCTTCTCTTGCTGACCATTTTTGAAAATAGCTTCTCACCGAGTTTTTCGCGCAT
>JAGPBF010000255.1 GCA_018063505.1 Rhodoferax sp. | reverse complement strand
GCTGCGCACTGGCCGCCTTGGTCAACTCACTTTTGAGCAGGGGTGGCACCACAAGCCAGGCAAGTGCCCACAGCAGCAGAACTGCGAATACGGTCCAGACGAGGCGCCGAACCCACGGGTTGCGTACGGCGTGCTGCAATGCAGTTGAAGTGGTCATGGCGGCCAGCGGCAAAGACAATTGGCACCAATATACCAAGCTGCCTTTTGCCGGCCATCCAAAAGCAGAAAGCCCGGCGAACCGGCATGAACCGATCCGTCGGGCTCGACGGCGGACGCAAGGCCCCTGCCGTCTAGGCTAGCATCGCAAGAGATTGACGTCTCACGATACATGGAGGCAAAAGATTGCCTCCAGTATTTGCCGGGGCCGCTTTATCAACACCACCCTGGGGCGGGGACTGGCTACTGCCGGCAGACTGCCTGATCACTCAGGCAGCCCAAGTCTAGGCCGCAGTGCCGCCGGTAGCAAGCGCTTGTTGCAATCTTTTTCTCTCGCACCCCAACATGCCGGCTCCAATAAAGAAATGCGTCAATACGCCCAGCTGCCATCATTGGTTCAGGCGCTCGATCAGCAGGCAAAAGCCTGCGCAAGCTGGGTAAAGACCGGGGGGTATCGACGGGGAAGCGAGATCGAACTATAGTTAATTTGAATAACGAGTCTATTTCTTATGGTTGACTGGGTATATCGAGCCACCTAAAATTCCCCCAGCCCTGGAGTCAGGGTTAACCCGAATCGCTGCCGACCTCGGCGAATTCAACCTCTGCACTGTCCTGGGCCTTCGCAGAATGTTGAACGCGTAACAACCCAAATCATGCGCACCGCGCGTGCCACCGACCCTCAGAGTCCTTGGCACGCAGGCGGGAGAGCGCGAATAGAGGAAGTGCCATGACATCGTTTCAATCGATGCTGAGTGGATTGCGAACCTTCGGCTCCGACATCGCCCACGGTCTGTTCGAAATCACCCACAGCGGGTTTGCCATGCTCGGGCTGGCGGTGGTGTTCGCCACTGTGACCTTGGCCGTGCAACCGCAAATCCGCGAGCAAGGTGAACAGCAGCTGATGGAATGGCTGCGTTCGCGCCAGCTTGCCGCCAATCCGGAAGACTTTTTTGTGGGCCCGATCGAACGCGCCACCGCCGCCGACCCCAGCGAGTTGCCCAAGCAGCAGGCCCAGGTGGCCTACTGGCTGAGCAAGAAATACCGCGTCGCACCGGAACCCATCAGCGCACTGGTTGCAGAGGCCTACAACATTGGCCGCAACAGCAAGCTCGACCCCACACTGATCCTGGCGGTGATGGCGATTGAATCGGGTTTCAATCCGTTCGCGCAAAGTTCGGTCGGCGCGCAGGGGCTGATGCAGGTCATGACCAAGATCCACGTCGACAAATACGAAACCGCCGGCGGCAACCTCGCTGCCTTCGACCCGGTCACCAATCTGCGTGTCGGCGTCAAGGTCTTGCAGGAATGCATTTCGCGGGCCGGTTCCATCGAGGGTGGCCTGCGCTACTACGTGGGTGCTGCCAATCAGGAGACCGATGGGGGTTATACGCAAAAAGTGCTCGCCGAACACGCGCGCATCCAGTCGGTGGCATCGGGCCGCAAGCAGCCGACGGCGCCGCAGCCGCGCATGATTCCCGCCACGGTCACCGACATCGAGGCCGACGGCTTCGACAAGGTCGCCGCGCTTTTCAAGTACTGAAGTTGCGCATGTCTGGCACTTTGCAGGGAACGCCGTCGTGAAGTGTCCTTTCTGCAGCCACTCGGAGACCCAGGTGGTGGAGACCCGCATCGCGGAGGATGGTGGCTTCATCCGCAGGCGCCGCCAGTGCAGCGCATGCGACAAGCGTTTCACCACCTACGAACGGCCGGAAGTGAATTTTCCGACCATCGTCAAGAAGGACGGCCGGCGCATCGAATTCGAAAAGACCAAGCTCCAGGCATCCATGAACCTGGCGCTGCGCAAACGCCCGGTCAGCACCGAAAAGGTGGATGCGGCCATCGAGCGGATCGAAGAAAAGCTGCTGACACTCGGCCTGCGCGAAATTCCGTCGAGCCGGATCGGTGAACTGGTGATGCGCGAACTCAAGAAGCTCGACAAGGTCGCCTACGTGCGTTTTGCCAGTGTCTACCGCAGCTTTGCCGATATCGACGACTTCAAGACGCTGGTAGACGAAGTGCGGCGCTGAGACGCCGACACATGTGCGGGGGTCAGGGGCAGACACCCGCTGCGCCGCTCTGGAGGCGGACCCGCCCGGTGACGGCAAGTACCACCTGGCGGGACTCGGTTCCCGAACCGGGCTGTACCGTACAAACCGTGAAGGTGCCTGCCTGAAGCGCGCCAGACACCAGGCGGGTGGAGCCCAGTGCGTTGTAGGACACGTACCGCGCCACCGGCGTGTTGCCCCGCACGGACAGACCCACCGGTGCCGCGTCCTGCCGGGCCAGCAGATGCTCGTGCGGGCTTCGCTGTGCATCGTGATTGGTGTCATCGAAAACGATCCAGCCTTGCTCCCAACCGCCGTCCGATGCGCACAACACACCATCGAGCGACTTGCAGACCACCGTGTTCCCGCCGCGGGTGACGGCGTCATTGCGCGCCAGTTGCAGGCTGACCATCAAGGCGGACGCGTATGCGCCGACTCTCTGGTTGACAAGCATGGCTGCCATCGATGGCACGGCAAGTGCCATCACCACGGCGGCGATGGCCGTCACGACCAGCAATTCGACCAGTGAGAAGCCGCGTGGCCCTGCCGCCACGCAGGGAGATTGCCGAAAAGCCGCTTGTGTCTGCATGATGGCGGCCATACTGCCGCTGGCACGCAATCACGTCATACCCCATCCAATGGAAGTTATTCGGCAAGGCCTGCCGGTTCCGGACTAGCGGGTGCGGCTAACGATTCCAGCAACTGGCGGCGTCGCCGCTGGCCTGCCCCTTCTGTCCGAGGTTGGTCAGCGTCAGGTTGCCGCACAAGGTGTCCACCCAGCCACTGGGGGTTGCGGTCAGCGTGAACGAGGTGTCCGTCGTTGCCGACAAGGCAATATCGTACTTCTTGGTGCCTTCCTTGGGCGCGACCTGCAGTGGTCCGGGCAATGCGGGTGCGGTACCGCCTGCATCGCGATACTTGAAGTTGATCGACCGGTAACGCTCCATGAACTGCGCAGCGTCCAGCAGCGCCACTTTGGCGCCTGACCGATAACCGCGCTGGATGTAGCTGGTATAGGACGGCACCGCGATGGCGGCCAGGATGCCGATGATGGCCACGGTGACCATCAATTCGATCAGCGTGAAACCTGCGACGGTGCGACTGGGATGTTTCAAGAGCGTGTCTCCGGATGGATCAATGGGGATTGCAGCAGGCACCGAGCTTACTTCAGCTGCCGCCAGACCTGGCGGGTGATCGCCGACGCCACAACGCCACTGGTCAGCTTGATACCCAGAACACGGGTCTGGCCGGCAGTGCCGTTGATGGATACCGACTGCGAACCACCTGCGCTGGTGGTGAACGATGTCGACACCACGTTGCCGTTGAAGATGGTCTGGCTGATATACAGCGCCGGGGCACCACCGTCCTGCAACACGAACACCCCGCGCGGGGAACCGCCGGAGATTTTCAGCGAATTGTTGGCGATGCCGTCGAACACCTTGGAGAAGCCGCCGGTCATGGCGTCGATACCGGTGATCCATGCATCAATGCCCGCCACGCAATCGTCGGTTCCGGGAACGATGGAGGTGAACAGGAACGCATCAACCTGGCCCGGCGCCGTATAACGCACTGGTGGTGCAATGACCCGCTCGCCCAGCTGGAACGGCGTACCGTCCGTGGCAGTGCCCTGGAATGCCAGCACCCAGCCCTTCTTGCCGGGGATGTCGTACCACGGCGTGCCGACCGTGGACGAGATACGCTGGTCACTCGTGGCGCTGGGCATGCTGAGCGTCGATACGGTCAGGTCGGCCTCGGCAACCCAGGCGGTCGAATTGGACGTCGACGTCAGATCGTCATAAATGCCATACAGCGCCTGCGCCGGCGAGGAGGTGGCCGGATCGGTGGCGCTCAGGTACGAACCAGTGCCGAAATACACCATCTTCTTGCCAGTGATGCTGGCATGGCCGGTGGCCGGGCCGACCTTGATCTCGGCCGTGATCGGGCGGCCTGCCGGCGTGGTGTAAATCCGCGCCGCTGTTGTAGGCCAGGTGTTCGGGTCGGTGGCAGACAGATTGAAGCGCCAGATATTGCCCTTGTAGTCGGCGCCATAGACGTATTCGATCGTGTCCTGGTTGCCGGTGGTGATGCGCACAATCTCGGTGCTGCCCAGGCCATTGTTCAAGACCGCATTGTTGGTTTCGATCTGCTTGATGATCGCGCCCGTCTCCAGGTCCACGACAAACAGACTGGCGGTACCGGCCGTGCTGTTGTAGCCGTTGCCGAAAATCGCGACCCAGGTGCCGTTGGCCAACTTGCCGATGGCCGGGCGTCCCATGACGTTGCCCAACGTGCCTGCCACCAGCAAGGGATCGGTGGTGTTCTCGTTGAATTCCCACAGAATGCTGTCCCCTGTATAGGTCTGGGAACTGGCATCGATGGCAAACACCGTCTTGCCTCCGCCGCCACCGGCCGCAACCACCATCGAGCGCCATCCCACCGAGGTCTGCGCTGGCACGCCTGCCACCGGAAGGCGGATCTTGGCGTGCCCCAGACCGATCGCTCCGTCGACAAAATAGCGATGGTTGTAGCTGGTGGAGGCCAGGTCCTTGATATTGGCGCGCGCGCCCTGCGGAATGAAACCGAGCAATTCGCCGCCACCCGCCGCGGTCGGGGCCGCGTTGAAGATGTGGAAAAACCCGTTGTTGGCTCCCACCGCCAGCGACTCTGAGGTCAAGGTGGCGAGAAAAGTGGCGTAGTCCGCGTCGCCCGCGCCGTATCCGTAGTCTTTGCGGGAAATGATCTGCGGATCGGAGTTGACGATATCGCCCAGAACTGAACCGTATTCGGCGCCGGCGGTCGTGCCGCGGTTGCGTAACTTACCGCCTTTGCGCTCCTCGCCAGTCTTGTCGCCGATCAGGTATTCATAAATCGCCGCGCTGCCGAAGTCCTGTTGCTCGCTCGGCGTACCGGTCGTACCCAGGGAGGCATACCCACCGGAGGTCAGCTGCAGCGGTGCCGACGTGCCACCCCGACCCAGGAACAGCTTGTTGCGCAATGACGGTACAGGAATCTTGGACGAGGCTTCCCACAAGGTGGTGTCCGACACGGTACCGGTGCTCTGCACACTGAAGGCATACA
>JAGPBF010000254.1 GCA_018063505.1 Rhodoferax sp. | reverse complement strand
CGCGCCATCGACCTCGAGGCCTTTGTACGTGTGAGCGACATGCTGCAATCGCCCGACGGCCTGGCAGCCCGAGCACGGTTGCAGCAGCTCTTGTCGCGTGGCGATGGCGCCAATACCGCGCCGCCGCCGCAAACCTGGTCCCCCGAGGAGCACCAGGCCGCGCAGACCGTGGTGCGCCAGTTCGACCTGGTGGCGCTGCTGATCGAAGGCCGGCTGTTCGACCCCAACCTGTTCCTGCGCAGCTGGCAACACGACATTGCCTTGTGCTGGCAAGCCTGCGAAGCCCAGGTGCTGGCGCAACGCCTGCAATTCGAAAACCCTGCTTACGGGCGGCATTTCGAGGAGCTGTATCGCCTGGCCCAGGGATGCCAGTCCACGGTGCGCCAACGGCTGGGTTACGAACCGGTTTCACCCAGTGCCAGTGCAGCCTCGCCCCAGCCCGCGAGCGACCTCGTCAGGCCGTCAGCCTGAAGACGACCGGCGGCCTTGGCAAGGCCGCAACCGACAGGTACGTGGCTGCCATGTATCAAGACCGTTTGTTTTTGACCTTCACGGTGCCCAACATGCCCAGACCCAGCGGAATCATCATGCCCATGTTCGCCTTCTCCTGCCCCGGAGTGTGGTCCAAAACTCGAGCCGGTTCGGCCTCCCTGGCGATCGTTTGCCGGGCCGCCGGCGCAGTGGCGTTCAAGCGCGCGTGTTGCAAGCCGTCGTAGGCCACTGCTGGCTGCGGTGCATCCGCGTCATATGGATGCGGCGCAGCAAAAATTTCGGCTGATGATCGGGCTTTAGGTGGCCTGGCTCAGGTCACCTCAACCCCACGACCGCGTCAGCAATTCGTCCAACGCATCTGCAATGGTTTGTCCTACTTGCGCGAGCGAGCCAGCGAGCCCGCCCAACTGATCGATTTGCACGGATACCATGTCCAGCGGATGCAACACAACGCGGATGCCATCAACGACAAAGGCGGGGTTCATCCTGGAACCCACTGTGGGCGTGTCGCTCGGCAGGATCGACTGCCGTACCAGCGGGACCACCACGCGTCTGCGGTAGCGGTCAAACTGCGCCGACTGCACAACTACGACAAAGGGAATGTCATCGCGCAACCGGCCTTTGTTGTGGTGGACATCGAACTGCGCCATCACAGAGTTGAGTGGTCATCCGCGAACGAACCGACGGATTCGTGCACCGCATTCCAGTCGGAGGCACAAACGTCGGCTGCACGCAGTTGATCTCGGTGAGCTTCTTTCTGGTTCAGTACGAACTCCTCCAGCAGCGACTCCATGGTTGCCGACAGATTGTTGGTGTAGACCTTGGCCTGCGTCACTAGCGCCTCGTTCAGAGTGAGATTGACAGGTCTTTTGCGAGTCGATTCCAGATGGGTGACCATAGTCAAGGCTCAGGGAAGGATTAATGCGCACATTATGCGCATTTCATCGTTCATGCGTCAAACTGCAGCGACTCGCATCTGGCAGCGAAGTCCCGAATCGGCTGGACGGATTCAGTCAGTCCTGCGACGGTCCATCACCGGCCGATCGCCAAATACTCGAACCCCATCCCCCGCACCATCACCGGGTCGTACATATTGCGGCCATCAAAGATGACCGGCGACTTGAGCGTGCGCTTGATGGTGTCGAAATCCGGGCTGCGGAACTCCTTCCACTCGGTCACGATGATCAGCGCGTCGGCACCGGCCAGCGCCTCGGTCTGGTTCTGGGCGTAACGCAGGCGCGGCTCGTCGGTAAAGCAACGCCGCGCTTCGTGCATGGCCACCGGGTCGTAGGCGGTGACGGTGGCGCCTGCGGCCAGCAGGTCCCGTATCACCTCGCGGCTGGTGGCCTCGCGCAAGTCATCGGTATTGGCCTTGAACGCCAGGCCCCAGAGCGCAAAGTGCTTGCCGCTCAGGTCGTCGCCAAAACGCGCCTTCACCTTGCGGCCCAGCACATGTTTCTGCGCGTCGTTGGCCAGCTCCACCGCGGTCAGCACCTTCAGATCCATGCCCGCGTCGTCTGCCGCTGTCTTGATCAGCGCCTTCACGTCCTTGGGGAAACACGAGCCGCCATAACCAGCACCGGCGTACAAGAAGTCGTAGCCGATGCGCGGGTCGCTGCCGATGCCCCGGCGCACGCTCTCGATATCCGCACCGAGCTTCTCGGCCAGGTTGGCCAGCTCGTTCATGAAGCTGATGCGCGTGGCCAGCATGGCGTTGGCGGCGTATTTGGTGAGTTCGGCGCTGCGCACATCCATGATGATCAGCCGCTCGCGGTTGCGCTGAAACGGCGCGTACAAGGCCCGCATGTAGTGCGCCGCCTGCTCGTCGTCGCAACCTACCACGATGCGGTCTGGCCGCATGAAGTCTTCCACCGCCGCGCCTTCCTTCAGGAACTCGGGGTTGGACACCACGCTGAACGGCGTGTCCACGCCGCGCCTGGCCAGCTCGTCGGCAATCGCCTTGTGCACCACATCGGCGGTACCCACCGGTACCGTGCTCTTGTCGACCACCACCTTGTAGTCGGTCATGTACCTGCCGATATTGCGCGCCGCTGCCGTCACGTATTTCATGTCGGCAGAGCCATCTTCGTCCGGTGGCGTGCCCACCGCAATGAACTGCACGTTGCCGAAATGCGCAGCGCGCTCCACGTCGGTGGTGAAGTGCAGCCGGCCAGCGGCCACATTACGCTGCACCATCTCCTTGAGGCCCGGCTCGTAGATCGGGATACCGCCTTCTTCCAGCGTCTTGATCTTGGCCGGGTCCACATCGAGGCACAACACGTCGTTGCCCACCTCGGCCAGGCAGGTGCCGGAGACCAGGCCGACGTAGCCGGTGCCGATGACGGTGATTTTCATGAATGCTCCAAAGCGGGTTCAAATAGTGCGGTTCAGGCAGGCATTGTCGCCGCGAAGAATCGGGCTCCCGCCGTCGATTCGAGCCGGGGTCAGCCCCATACCTTGCACCTGCAAGCGATACAAGGTAATAGGCTGACCCCTCCCGTCCGCTGGGCTGACCCCTTCCATGCCTCAAGCGGCCCGGGCCTAGGTCGTCCGTGTGTGCGGGGTCGGTTCCACGAACTGCGCTCGCAACTTGACTGTCAAGCGTGAGGGTATTGTTGACGCGCGTGCAGAACGTTCAAGATCTCGATTGCGTGGGTCACGCGGTACACGACTATGTAGTTGGGGTGTACCACCATTTCGCGTGTGCCAGGGACCCGACCAGGGCGGTACAAATACGGATGCTGCGGCAGCGCTTCGGTAGCAGTTGATATGGCTTCAAACAACTGCAGGGCAGCAAGCGCATTGCGTTCGCTGATGAAGTCCAGAATGGACCGCAGTGCAGCCCGCGCAACTGGATTCCAGTCAACCAGCACTGGTCTTCTTGTCGCGCTTGGAGGCAATCAATGTCCGCATTTCAGCCATCACCTGATCATGGGGAATGCGCGGCTCAGTGTTGTCCAGCGCCTTTTGCACCTGTGCGCGAAACCACTGGTCGTAGCTGGCAGCTTGTTCCGCCGTGTCAAATTCGGAGACGATAGGGTCAAGGCCAGTGTTCATCAAGTCAGATTAGCACAAGTCGTTGGCCTTGTGTGCGGGTAGCCTTGTCCAACGAGGTTTGAGCCTGATAGGGGCGCGTCCCTTGAACTCGAACGCCGATACAGGCTAAAGCATGCGCACCACCAAATGCACATGCAGATCGAACGTTTTGGTAGCGGGCCGGGGCAAATCTTGACTGACCCCAAGCGCGTTCAGATCCGATGCCCGCGTCATCCGCCGCAGGCGGCCGCATGAAGTCTTCCACGTTCAGGCAGGCATTGTCGCCGCGAAGAATCGGGCTCCCGCCGTCAATCGAGCGCTTATCGTCGGCCCTGAAATCTCAGTTCTTGGTAATTGTTTGATAGTAGCCAAAAAGCTACACTTCATCCATGTTCAACATTGTTGAAACGGCCAGTTTCAGTGAATGGATGATGGGTCTGAAAGATCGTGAAACCCGTATTCGATTGGCCCGTCGGCTGGACAAGGCAAGACGTGGAAACCTGGGCGACGTCAAGCCAGTCGGGCAGGGAGTGTTTGAAATGCGCGAGGTTTTCGGTCCTGGCTGGCGGATGTACTACGTAGAGCGCGCCGGCACCTTGATCGTCATGCTGGGCGGTGGCGATAAATCGACCCAGCGCAAGGACATTGCAAAAGCCCGGATGATGGCGAAGGAGTTCCAATGAGCAAAGACAAGACAAGAGCGTTTGACATTGCCAATTACCTGCAAGACGACAAAGACGTGGCTGAGTATCTGCGCCAAGCGTTGGAAGATGGCGATCCGGCGGAACTTGCGGCCGCGTTGGGTGCAATTGCGCGTGCGCGCGGAATGACCCAATTGGCGAAGGACACCGGCCTTTCGCGAGAAAGCCTCTATCGCAGCCTCTCTGGAGAGCGGGCGCCGAATAGCGATACGCTATTCAAGGTCATCAAGGCCATGGGCCTCAAGTTGAGTGTGGAGCCGATGGCGCCAAGCTGACCTGACCTCGTGCCTTTAAGAAAGCTGCTTGGTCACACCCTCTGCGATCTTCCGCCGCCGTCTTGATCAGCGCCGTATGGGGCTGACCCCTCCCGTCACGCTGATCTCCAGTAGGACTGCCCCGGTCTGACTGTTCAGACCGGTCATTCCCCAGTCGTGTCCAGTAGCAGGACGTCGGTGCGCGCCAGTTGGAGTAGCCACTTGCATAAGATCCCGTTCGATGACGCTAGTCATATGGCGATCGCTGACCTGCCAACTCGCTGGATTGCCAATTCAACATTCCATTGACGGAATATTCTATGGAAGCTATATTCGATCCATGGCATGGGATGTCGAATACACCGATGAATTCGGCCAGTGGTGGGCCGAACTCGGCGAGGAAGAACAGGAATCCTTGGCGACGCCCGTTGGTACGAGGCGAATTTGCCGATTGCGGATCAACTGTATGACGAACACCTTGTGCAACTTCGGAAGGAAGGGCTGATCGATGGCTAAGAAATTTTCAGATCTGCGGGCGCGGATGACACCCGAGTCTCAGGCACGCGCCGAAGCAACGGCGCAGGCCATGTTGGCGGAAATGCCGCTCAATGAACTGCGCCAAGCACGTGGCTTGTCACAAAAGATGCTGGCCGAGGTCCTGCATGTTCAACAACCCTCCATCGCCAAGATCGAAAAACGTACAGACATGTACATCTCGACGCTTCGCAGCCACATCGAAGCCATGGGCGGCCAACTCGAGGTGGTAGCTCGTTTTCCTGACGGGGCAGTGAAGATCAGCAACTTTGCAGACCTCGGAAGCAACGCAGTCG
>JAGPBF010000253.1:2203-5319 GCA_018063505.1 Rhodoferax sp. | reverse complement strand
GCGACGGCGCCACTGCCTGCGCAGTCGGCATCCGCGGCCTGCGCCTGCTTGGCGCGCGCCATGTCGACTACATCGTGCCCGACCGGGTGCGCGACGGCTACGGCCTGACGGCGCCGATTGCGCAACGGGTCAAGGACAGCGGCGCCGACGTACTGATCACCGTGGACAACGGCATTGCCAGCATCGACGGCGTGGCCCACGCGCGCGCACTGGGCCTGCAGGTGCTGGTGACCGATCACCACCTGCCGGCCGCGACACTGCCCGAGGCCGATGTGATCGTCAATCCGAACCAGCCCGGCTGCGACTTCGCCAGCAAGTCGATTGCCGGTGTCGGCGTGATGTTCTACGTGTTGCTGGCACTGCGCTCCGAAATGCGCGCGCGTGGCCTGTTCACGCCCCAGACGCAGCCCAAACTCGACACCTTGTTGCCACTGGTGGCACTGGGTACGGTGGCCGACGTGGTGCGGCTGGACGCCAACAACCGCCGCCTGGTGGCGCAAGGGCTCAAGCGGGTACGCGCCGGCGCCTTGCCGGCCGGCTTGTCCAGCCTGTTCGCCGCTGCCGGGCGCAAAGCGGCAGTGGCCACCACCTTCGATTTCGGTTTTGCGCTGGGCCCGCGCATCAATGCTGCGGGTCGGCTGAGCGACATGACGCTGGGCATCGAATGCCTGCTGACCGACGACCCGAACCGCGCCGACGAACTGGCCCGCGCGCTGGACGGCATCAACCGGGAGCGGCGCGAGATCGAAGGCGACATGCGCGAGCAGGCGATGCAGATTGCCGAGTCACTGTTCGACGAAGGCGACGAGCCGCCGCCGGCCATCTGCGTGTTCGACCCCGATTTTCATGAAGGCGTGGTCGGCATCGTGGCCTCGCGCATCAAGGACAAGCTGCACCGCCCGACCTTCGTGTTTGCCGCCAGCCAGGCTCCCGGCAAGGAACATGAACTCAAGGGCTCGGGGCGATCGATTCCCGGCTTCCACCTGCGCGACGCGCTGGACCTGGTGGCCAAGCGCTACCCCGGCGTGTTGCTGCGTTTTGGCGGCCACGCCATGGCGGCGGGTTGCACCGTCGACGAAGACAACCTGGACCAGTTCGAACAAGGGCTCACCGAAGTGGCGCTGGAATGGCTGGACAAGGCCACGCTGCAACGACGGCTCGAAACCGACGGGCCGCTGGCGCCCGAATACCTCCGGGTCGACCTGGTCGACACCTTGCACAAGGAAGTGTGGGGCCAGGGTTTTGCGCCACCGGTGTTCAGCGAAGAAGTCGACGTGCTCTCGCAACGCCTGGTCGGCGAGAAACACCTGGCGCTCAAGCTCAGGCACCAGGGCACACCGATCGACGGCATCTGGTTCAACCACACCGAAAGCCTGCCGGCCCGGGCGCGTATCGCGTTTCGGCTCGACGCCGACGAATGGAATGGATCGCGCAAAGTGAAGTTCCTGATCGAAGGCGTGGAAACCTGATCCACTGCGCCATCACCCTGACAAAATCGGCCCAACCCGCAATGGACACCATCAAAATGACTTCCCCTTCCCCGGCAACTGCCGCATTCGACCTCACCGGCCGCCTGGCCTTGATCACCGGCTCCAGCGCCGGCATCGGTTTCGCGCTGGCGCGCGGGTTGGCCCAGGCCGGCGCCACCATCGTTCTCAATGCCCGCAGCCAGGACAAGCTCGAGGCCGCCGCCCGGACCTTGCGCGGTGAAGGCGCTACCGTGCATGTCAAGGCCTTCGACGTCACCGACGCCAAGGCCGTCAGCGCGGCGGTCGACGACATCGAGAAAAACATCGGCGCCATCGACATCCTGATCAACAACGCCGGCATGCAGCGGCGCGGCCCGCTGGAAGACTTCTCGGTCGAGCACTGGCATGAGCTGATGCGGACCAACCTGGACAGCGTGTTCCTGAACGGCCAGGCCGTGGCCCGGCACATGATCGCGCGCAAGCGCGGCAAGATCATCAACATCTGTTCGGTCCAGAGCGAACTGGGCCGCCCGAACATCGCGCCGTACACCGCCAGCAAGGGCGGGGTCAAGATGCTGACCAAGGGGATGGCGATCGACTGGGGCCAGCACGGCATCCAGGTCAACGGACTGGGCCCGGGTTACTTCAAGACCGAACTCAACGATGCGCTGGTCAAGAATGCGGAGTTCAGCAGTTGGCTGATCGGCCGCACGCCGTCCCGGCGCTGGGGCGATGTCGAAGACCTGGTCGGCCCGGCCGTGTTCCTGGCCAGCGATGCCTCGAAATTCGTCAACGGTCACATCCTGTATGTCGACGGCGGCGTCACGGCCACCCTGTAGTCGCCGGGCCGCTCCCCGGGCGAATCCCGCCGTGCGCAGCACACGAGGTGGTCCGGCGAGCCGCGCCTGGCTGCACAATCGACCACGTTCACTGCATCAACCGGAAAATTCATGATGGAAGCTCTCGTCATTCACGCCCCCGGCGACCTGCGGGTCGAAACCATCGCCACCCCCGAGATCGAGTCCGGCCAGATCCGGGTGCGGGTGCGCAAGGGCGGCATCTGCGGCTCGGACCTGCACTATTTCCAGCATGGCGGCTTCGGCACCATTCGCATCAAGGAGCCGATGGTGCTCGGCCATGAGATTGCCGGCATCGTCGAGCAGCTCGCCCCCGACGCCGCGGATGTGGCACTGGGCGACAGGGTGGCTATCAGCCCCAGCCGGCCCTGCGGCAAGTGCAGTTATTGCCAGCAAGGCCTGCAGAACCACTGCCTGGACATGCGTTACTACGGCAGTGCCATGCGCACGCCCCATGTGCAAGGTGCTTTCCGCCAGCAGATCGTCTGCGACGCCAGCCAGGCGCACCGGCTGGCCGACACCATCAGTGACGGCGAAGGCGCTATGGCCGAACCGCTGTCAGTGGCCCTGCACGCGGTGCGTCGGGCCGGCCCGCTGCTGGGCAAGCGTGTGCTGGTGACCGGTTGCGGGCCGATCGGCGCATTGCTGATCCTGGCGGCGCGGCGCGCCGGCGCGGCACACATCGTGGCCACCGACGTCAGCACCTTCACGCTGCGCAGCGCCAGCAAGGTCGGCGCCGACCAGGCGATCAACGTCGCCGAACAACCCGACGGCCTGCTGCCGTTTTGTA
>JAGPBF010000253.1:0-2103 GCA_018063505.1 Rhodoferax sp. | reverse complement strand
CTGGGCGGCGACATGAAGTTGCCGATCAACACCATCGTGGCCAAGGAGTTCGACCTGCGTGGCGCATTCCGCTTTCACGAGGAGTTTGCGATTGCCGTCGAGTTGCTCAACAAGGGGCTGATCGACGTCAAGCCGCTGATTTCCGCGACCTTGCCGTTCCGTGACTCCGGCCGTGCATTTGCACTGGCGGCCGACCGTTCGCAGGCAATGAAGGTGTTGCTCGACTTCGAATGATCCGTGCTGGCCGCGGTGCAGAGCCGCTGCGGCCGCCCTGTCCCGGGCGAATAGAATGGCATCCGATCCCAATGGACGCAGTGGAGAATGCCATGTCTGACCAAAAATACCGGCTCGTCACCCGCAGTGACTTCGACGGCCTTGTCTGCGCGATCCTGCTCAACGAGATGGAGCTGATCGACGACATCAAGTTCGTCCATCCCAAGGACATGCAGGACGGCAAGATCGAGATCACCGAGCGCGACATCACGACCAACCTGCCGTACGTGCCCGGTGCGCATCTGGTGTTCGACCACCATGCGTCCGAGACCACGCGCAATACCGGTGAACGCCCCAAGAACTACATCATCTATCCTGGCGCGCCTTCTGCGGCCCGGGTGGTGTACGAGTGTTATGGCGGTCAGTCGCGCTTCCCCGATTCATTCGACGACATGATGATCGCGGTCGACAAGAGCGACGCTGCGGAGTTCTCGATCGACGAAATCCTCAACCCCAGTGGCTGGGTGCTGCTGAACTATCTGATGGACTCGCGCACCGGCCTGGGCAGGTTCCGCGAATTCCGCATCAGCAATTACCAGCTGATGCTCAGCCTGATCAACGACGTGCGCACGCACACCATCGATGAAGTGCTGGCCCTGCCCGACATGGTCGAGCGGGTCGAGCTGTACTTTGACCATGCCAAGAATGCCAAGGAGCAGATCAAGCGCTGCACCACGGTGCACGGCAACCTGGCGGTGCTCGACCTGCGCAACGAAGAGATCATCTTCGCGGTGAACCGCTTCATGATCTATGCGCTGTTTCCGCAGACCAATATCTCGATCCATGCGATGTGGGGCGTGCAGAAGCAGAACACGGTGTTCGCCACCGGCAAGTCGATCACCAATCGCAGCTCGCAGACCAATATTGGCGCGTTGATGCTCAGCTACGGTGGTGGTGGTCACGAGAATGCCGGCACCTGCCAGATCGCCAACGACAAGGCCGACGCGGTGCTGTTGGAGCTGATCAGCAAGATCAACGCCGACGGCTGACGCCGGTCCGCCTGCCCGCACCGGCCACTGGTGCTGCCGGCTGCGGGCGGGTTTTGACCCGCCGCGCCGGGGCCTGCAGGTGCAGGGCCTAAAATGGCGCAGTGAAAACGATTCTCAACGCCGACCTGCACTGCCATTCTGTCGTGTCCGATGGCACTCTGACGCCTGAAGCGCTGGCGGCGCGGGCAAAAGCCAACGGCGTCGAGTTGTGGGCCCTGACCGACCATGACGAAATCGGCGGCCAGGCGCGCGCCGCGGCCGCAGCCCGCGAACAAGGCATGCACTACCTCACGGGCACCGAGATTTCGGTGACGTTCATCGGCCGCACCGTGCATATCGTCGGTCTGGGTTTTGACGCCGAGGATGACCGGATGCGCGAAGGCCTGGCCCGCACGCGCGGCGGCCGCGGCCAACGCGCCCACGACATGGCCGCAGGCCTGGCCAAGGTCGGCATCAAGGACGCCTACGAAGGTGCCCTCAAATTCGCCGGCAACCACGACCTGATCTCGCGCACACACTTCGCACGCTTTCTGGTCGAGACCGGTGTCTGCAAGGAAACCAACGAGGTGTTCCGCAAGTACCTGACCGAAGGCAAGCCGGGATATGTCGAACACCGCTGGGCCACGCTCAAGGAAGCGGTGGGCTGGATCACCGAATGCGGCGGCGTGGCCGTGATAGCCCACCCCGCGCGATACAGGTTCAGCGCCAACGAAGAGTTCGCGCTGTTCACCGAGTTCAAGAACCACGGCGGCCAGGCGGTCGAAGTGGTGACCGGCAGTCACAGCGCCGCCGAATACCTGATCTACGCCGAGACCGCGCGCGAATTCGGACTGGCAGCATC
>JAGPBF010000077.1 GCA_018063505.1 Rhodoferax sp. | reverse complement strand
CCTGGTGACAACGTGTCGATCACGGTCAAGCTGATCAACCCGATCGCGATGGAAGAAGGCCTGCGTTTCGCGATCCGCGAAGGCGGCAAGACCGTCGGCGCCGGTGTGGTTGCCAAGATCATCGCGTGATTCGATAGTTTGTTCGGGTGGTGGAGTGCCAGGTGCATTCCGCCGGCCCGATGGAATTTAGATGCAGGGGCGTAGCTCAATTGGCAGAGCGTCGGTCTCCAAAACCGAAGGTTGATGGTTCGATTCCTTCCGCCCCTGCCACCGATCCCTCCGGGTTCAGGTGGTTTCCCATACGGTCGCATTGGCGACCGTTGAGGTTTGAAACCAGCCGGGCTTTGGTGGTCGGTGGTACTGCAGAGATAGAGAAATAATGGCCACGTCACAAGTACAAACAGTCATCAGCCCGTTCGACAAGTTCAAGCTTGCGGGCGCTGTGTTGCTGGTCATAGGCGGGCTGGCCGCTTTTTATCTGCTGTCCAAGCAGGGTCCACTGGCCCAATGGGGTGCGCTGCTGGTGGGCCTGATCGCAGCCATCGCTGTGTTCTTCTTGTCCGAGCCTGGTCGCGAGTTGTATGCCTTCGGTCGCGATGCCACGCGTGAGGTCAAGAAGGTTGTCTGGCCTTCGCGCAAGGAAGCGATCCAGATGACGGCGTATGTCTTTGGATTCGTTGCCTTGATGGGTCTGTTCCTGTGGTTCACCGACAAGACGCTCGAGTGGGTCTTGTATGACCTGGTTTTGGGATGGAGAAAATAATGACCGATGAAGTAGCAACTCCCACTCCCGAGTCGTCGGCCATGGCGCAATCGGCCAACCCGGACATGCGCTGGTATGTCGTGCATGCCTATTCGGGTATGGAGAAGGCGGTCGAGCGCAATATTCTCGAGCGCATCAATCGCGCCGGCATGCAGAACAAGTTTGGCCGCATTCTGGTGCCAATGGAAGAGGTCGTCGAGGTCAAGAATGGCCAGAAACGTACCACCGAGCGCAAGTTTTTCCCGGGTTATGTGCTGGTCGAAATGATCATGGACGATGACAGCTGGCACCTGATCAAGCACACCAACAAGGTGACGGGTTTTGTCGGCGGCGCCAAGAATCGGCCGTCGCCGATTTCCCAGGCCGAGGTCGACAAGATCGTCAACCAGATGCAGGAAGGCACGGAGAAGCCGCGCCACAAGGTCGAATTCGAAGTGGGCGAATACGTCCGCGTCAAGGAAGGCCCGTTCACCGACTTCAACGGCTCGGTCGAGGACGTCAACTACGACAAGAGCAAGGTACGCGTCTCGGTCACGATTTTCGGCCGCGCGACACCGGTCGAGCTGGAGTTCTCCCAGATCGAAAAAACCTGAGCGTCTGGCGCCAGGACTGCGGGTCGGCAACGGCGACCGCACGCATTTCGGAATCCGCACTTTCTCGACTCGGTGCGGAGGTTTCGCAGAGTCGTCAACCCCGGGGAGCCGGAGTCCGCGCCAGATCTGGCCGGACCGAAGCGTTATGACCCGAAAGGAGTAAAAAACCATGGCGAAAAAAATCGTCGGTTTTATCAAGCTGCAAGTGCCAGCGGGTAAGGCCAATCCATCACCGCCCATCGGCCCGGCACTGGGTCAGCGCGGATTGAACATCATGGAATTCTGCAAGGCATTCAATGCGCAGACCCAGGGCGTCGAGCCAGGTCTGCCATTGCCGGTGGTGATCACCGCCTTTGCCGACAAGAGCTTCACGTTCATCATCAAGACGCCGCCGGCGACCACGTTGATCAAGAAAGCGATCAAGCTGGACAAGGGTTCTCCCCGTGCGTTGAGCGACAAGGTTGGCAAGATTACCCGGGCGCAGCTCGAGGAAATCGCCAAGGCAAAAATGAAAGACCTGACCGCGGCCGATCTGGACGCAGCAGTTCGCACCATCGCCGGCTCTGCCCGTTCGATGGGTGTCACGGTAGAGGGTGTTTAAATGACCAAGCTCACCAAGAAACAGAAGGCCGTCACGGTCAAGATCGAAAGCACCAAGCTGTATCCGTTGCTCGACGCCATCGGTATGGTCAAGCAGTGCGCCACCGCGAAGTTCGATGAGTCGATCGACGTGGCAGTGCAGCTGGGCATCGATGCCAAGAAATCCGACCAGGTCGTGCGTGGCGCTGTCGTGTTGCCCAATGGCACCGGCAAAACCAAACGTGTTGCCGTGTTCGCCCAGGGTGCCAAGGCGGAAGAAGCCAAGGCCGCTGGCGCCGATATCGTCGGCATGGAGGACCTCGCTGCCATGGTCAAGGCCGGCAACATGCCTTTCGATATCGTGATTGCAGCGCCGGACGCGATGCGTGTCGTCGGCACGCTCGGTCAGATTCTCGGCCCGCGCGGCCTGATGCCCAATCCGAAGGTTGGCACCGTGACGCCTGACGTGGCGACTGCGGTCAAGAACGCCAAGGCGGGCCAGGTGCAGTTTCGTGTCGACAAGGCCGGTATCGTGCATTCGACGATCGGTCGCCGTTCGTTCGACACCGACAAATTGCAGGGCAACCTGGCAGCACTGGTAGAGGCGCTGATCAAGGCCAAGCCGGCAACCAGCAAGGGCATCTTTTTGAGGAAGATCGCCGTGTCCAGCACCATGGGTGTGGGCGTCCGTGTGGACACCCAGACGCTGGCCGCATGAAGGGCACAGTGATATTGGAGATTTCGTTCGCCTGAGAGGGTGGATGGAAGTGGTGGGCCGGCTGCTCCGCAAGGTGAAGCCGGGCCATCCAAGACCGTTGGTGCGCCTGTCTGCAGGTGCTTAATCATCGCAAACCAACGCAGATGGCGATCCCGCTGCGCAAGGATTTGGTTCCGTAAACAGTTGGTCGCTGCAGTGTGGCGTGCGACCCGGGCGACAGATGCAGATTCTGGCCTGGTTCGTACAAACAAAAGGAGTAGACCTTGAGTCTTAATCGCAGTGAGAAAGAAGCCGTTGTCAACGACGTGACAGGCCTCGCCGCAAAAGCTCAAACGCTCGTACTGGCGGAATACCGTGGCATCACGGTCGCTGACATGACCCGCTTGCGCTCGAACGCGCGCAGCAATGGTGTGAGCCTGAGTGTGTTGAAAAACACGCTGGCCCGCCGTGCTGTTGCCGACACGGGCTTCGCGGTTGTGTCCGACCAGATGACCGGCCCGCTGATCTACGGCTTTTCCGAAGACGCAGTGGCCGCCGCGAAAGTGGTGGCCGAGTTCGCGAAAACCAACGACAAGTTGGTGATTCGCGCCGGTGCGTACGGCGGCAAGGCACTGGACGCGAACGGCGTTAAACAACTCGCAAGCATTCCTTCCAAGGAAGTTCTGCTGGCGCAGTTGCTGGGCTTGATGCAATCCCCGGTTACGCGTACAGCCCGTGTGCTGGCCGCATTGGCCGAGAAAAAAGGCGAAGCCGTCGCTGCCTGAGGGCGCGGTGCTTCCGGTAACGATAGTAAAAACTGACGGGACGCGGAACGTTTAATCCGTTCGCAACCCCAACTGATTGAAGGAAACTGAAATGGCATTCGATAAAGACGCATTTTTGACCGCGCTCGACAGCATGACGGTCATGGAACTCAACGATCTGGTGAAAGCCATCGAAGAGAAGTTTGGCGTCAGCGCAGCCTCGATGGCCGCGCCAGCAGCCGGTGGCGGTGCAGTTGCTGCAGTCGCTGAAGAGAAGACCGAATTCGACCTGATGCTGACCGAAATCGGCGCCAACAAGGTGTCGGTCATCAAGGCCGTGCGCGAAATCACCGGTCTGGGCCTCAAAGAAGCCAAGGACCTGGTTGACGGCGCTCCCAAGGCTGTCAAGGAAGCCATGCCCAAGGCTGACGCCGAAGCTGCCAAGAAGAAACTGGAAGAAGCCGGCGCCAAGGCCGAGCTCAAGTAAATCTTGCCCGATCCGGGGCTGGGGCGCGCGAAAAGCGTGCCCCAGCCTTTGGTCTTTGTAGGCGCCGCGGCGTTTGCATGAGAACACACCAGAGAGTCGCACCCAGGCGCGATTCTCTAGTGTCTTCTGACCCCGACTGCAGAAGATGCCTTGGTTCGGGTTGCGCGCAATGCGCAACCGTCCGCCATTGATTGGTAGCGGCCAATCACCAAGCCTGCCGGGCTTCCAAGCCCGGCGCCACAGTGCAGGACCCACAGACCCCCAAGTCTTTGCCCGGAGATCTCATGGCTTATACATACACCGAACGCAAGCGAATTCGCAAGAGTTTTGGCAATCGCGACAGCGTCCTCGAAATTCCTTACCTGCTGCAGATGCAAAAGGATGCGTACACCGCGTTCCTGCAGGCTGAAGTGCCGGCCAAGAAGCGCACTGTCGAGGGCTTGCAGGCCGCTTTTGATGCAGCGTTCCCGATCGTCTCGCACAACGGCTTCGTGGAGATGAAGTTTCTCGAGTACAACCTTGCCAAGCCGGCGTTCGATGTGCGCGAGTGCCAGACCCGTGGCCTGACTTTCTCGTCGGCTGTGCGGGCCAAGGTCCAGCTGATCATTTACGACCGTGAATCCTCGACCTCGCAGAACAAGGTCGTCAAGGAGGTCAAGGAGCAGGAGGTCTACATGGGCGAAGTGCCCCTGATGACCAACAAGGGCTCATTCATCATCAACGGTACCGAGCGCGTCATCGTGTCGCAGTTGCACCGCTCGCCAGGCGTGTTCTTCGAACACGACAAGGGCAAGACCCACAGCTCGGGCAAGCTGCTGTTCTCGGCACGGATCATTCCGTACCGCGGCTCCTGGCTCGATTTCGAGTTCGATCCGAAAGATATCCTGTATTTCCGCGTCGACCGTCGCCGCAAGATGCCGGTCACGATCCTGCTCAAGGCCATCGGCCTGAATCCGGAATCGATCCTGGCGAACTTCTTCGTCAACGACAACTTCCGCCTGATGGACAGTGGCGCCCAGATGGAATTCGTCGCCGAGCGTCTGCGCGGCGAAGTGGCCCGTTTCGACATCACCGACAAGGAAGGCAAGGTAGTCGTCGCCAAGGACAAGCGCGTCACTGCGCGCCACACGCGTGAGCTCGAGCAATCGGGAACCACGCATGTCAGCGTGCCGGAAGACTTCCTGATCGGCCGTGTTGTGGCCCGCAACATCGTCGAGGAAGACACTGGCGAAATCCTGGCCAAGGCCAACGACGAGCTGACCGAATTGCTGCTCAAGAAGCTGCGCACCGCCAACGTGCAGGATCTGCAGTGCATCTACACCAACGAACTCGACCAGGGTGCATACATCTCGCAGACGCTGCGCAGTGACGAGACCGCCGACGAATTCTCGGCCCGCGTTGCCATCTACCGCATGATGCGTCCCGGCGAGCCGCCAACGGAAGATGCGGTTCAGGCCCTGTTCCAGCGTCTGTTCTACAACCCGGACACCTACGACCTGTCGCGCGTGGGCCGCATGAAGTTCAACGCCAAGATGGGCCGCGACGAATCCACCGGCCCGATGGTGCTGACCAACGAGGACATCCTGGCAGTCGTCAAGATCCTGGTCGACCTGCGCAACGGTCGCGGTGAAGTCGACGACATCGACCACCTGGGCAACCGGCGCGTGCGTTGTGTCGGCGAACTGGCCGAAAACCAGTACCGCACCGGTCTGGCACGCATCGAAAAAGCCGTCAAGGAACGTCTGGGTCAAGCCGAGCAAGAGCCGTTGATGCCGCACGACCTGATCAACAGCAAGCCGATTTCGGCTGCGTTGAAAGAGTTCTTCGGCGCCTCTCAGCTGTCGCAGTTCATGGACCAGACCAATCCGCTGTCCGAGATCACCCACAAGCGCCGTGTATCGGCCCTTGGCCCGGGTGGTTTGACGCGTGAGCGTGCCGGCTTCGAAGTGCGCGACGTGCACGTAACCCATTACGGCCGCGTCTGCCCGATCGAGACGCCCGAGGGTCCGAACATCGGCCTGATCAACTCGCTGGCCTTGTACGCCCGCCTGAACGAATACGGTTTCATCGAGACGCCGTACCGCCGTGTCGTGGACAGCCATGTCACGACCCAGATCGACTACCTGTCGGCGATCGAAGAAGGCAAGTACATCATTGCCCAGGCCAACGCCGTGCTGGACCAGAATGGCAAGCTCACCGGTGACCTGGTGTCGGCACGCGAAAAAGGCGAGTCGATCCTGGTGGCAGCCGACCAGATCCAGTACATGGACGTTTCTCCGGCGCAGATCGTGTCGGTGGCCGCCTCGCTGGTTCCGTTCCTCGAGCACGACGACGCGAACCGCGCGTTGATGGGCGCCAACATGCAGCGCCAGGCGGTGCCGGTGTTGCGTCCCGAGAAGGCCTTTGTCGGTACCGGCATCGAGCGCGTATCGGCAGTCGACTCGGGCACCGTTGTCACGGCGACCCGCGGCGGTATCGTCGACTATGTCGACGCGACCCGTGTCGTGATCCGCGTCAACGATGCAGAAGCACAGGCCGGTGAAGTCGGTGTCGACATCTACAACCTGATCAAGTACCAGCGTTCCAACCAGAACACCAACATCCACCAGCGTCCGATCGTCAAGAAGGGCGATCTTCTGGCCAAGGGCGACGTGATCGCCGACGGCGCATCGACCGACCTGGGTGAGCTGGCGCTGGGCCAGAACATGCTGGTCGCGTTCATGCCGTGGAACGGCTACAACTTCGAGGACTCGATCCTGATCAGCGAACGCGTCGTTGCCGACGACCGCTACACCTCGATCCATATCGAGGAACTGGTGGTCATGGCGCGTGACACCAAGCTCGGTGCCGAAGAGATCACCCGCGATATCCCGAACCTCTCCGAGCAGCAACTCAACCGTCTTGACGAGTCAGGCATCATCTATGTAGGCGCCGAAGTCATGCCGGGCGACACGCTGGTGGGCAAGGTCACGCCCAAGGGCGAGACCACGCTCACGCCAGAAGAGAAACTGCTGCGTGCGATCTTCGGCGAGAAAGCCAGCGACGTGAAAGACACCTCGCTGCGTGTCGACCAGGGTTCGCAAGGCACGGTCATCGACGTGCAGGTTTTCACCCGTGAAGGCATCACCCGTGACCGCCGCGCCCAGCAGATCATCGACGATGAACTCAAGCGCTTCCGCCTGGACCTGAACGACCAGCTGCGCATCGTCGAAGCCGACGCTTTTGACCGTATCGAGAAGCTGCTCAATGGCAAGGTTGCCAACGGTGGCCCGCAGAAACTGGCCAAGGGCAGCAAGATCGACAAGGCCTATCTGGCCTCGGTCGAGAAGTTCCACTGGTTCGACATCCGTCCGGCCGATGACGAAGTTGCCAGCCAGCTCGAGAGCATCAAGAATTCGCTGGAGCAGACACGTCACAGCTTTGACCTGTCGTTCGAAGAAAAGCGCAAGAAGCTCACGCAAGGCGACGAACTGCCCGCCGGCGTGCTCAAGATGGTCAAGGTCTACCTGGCCGTCAAGCGCCGCCTGCAACCCGGCGACAAGATGGCCGGCCGCCACGGCAACAAGGGTGTGGTGTCCAAGATCGTTCCGGTCGAAGACATGCCTTACATGGCCGACGGCACGCCGTGCGACATCGTGCTCAACCCGCTGGGTGTGCCGTCACGGATGAACGTGGGCCAGGTGCTGGAAGTGCACCTGGGCTGGGCCGCCAAGGGCCTGGGCCTGCGGATCGGTGAAATGCTGCAGGCCGAGGCCAAACTGGCCGAGCTGCGTGCCTTCCTGGACCAGCTGTACAACGGCTCTGGCCACAAGGAAGACCTGTCCAAGCTCAGCGACGATGAAGTGCTGGAGATGGCGGGCAACCTGAGCAAGGGTGCCACCTTCGCCACGCCCGTGTTCGACGGCGCCTCGGAAGCGGAAATCAAGGGCATGCTCAAGCTGGCGTACCCGGACGACATCGTCAAGGCCAAGGGCCTGACGGCAGCGCGCACGCAGGCGAACCTGTTCGACGGCCGCAGTGGTGAGGCGTTCGAGCGTCCGACCACGGTGGGTTACATGCACGTGCTCAAGTTGCACCACCTGGTGGACGACAAGATGCACGCCCGTTCAACCGGCCCCTACAGCCTGGTTACCCAGCAGCCGCTGGGCGGCAAGGCGCAATTCGGCGGACAGCGTTTCGGCGAGATGGAGGTCTGGGCGCTGGAAGCCTACGGCGCCGGCTACACGCTGCAGGAAATGCTCACGGTCAAATCCGACGACGTGCAGGGTCGGACAAAAGTGTACGAAAACATCGTCAAGGGCGAACACGCGATCGAAGCCGGCATGCCGGAATCCTTCAACGTGCTGGTCAAGGAGATCCGCTCACTCGGGATCGATATCGAACTCGAGCGTAGCTAAACCATGCCTTGCGGAAGCGGGCCTGCCAACATGCAGGCCTGTTTCTGAACCGATCAGATACTGGAGAGAAACATGAAATCATTACTCGACCTGTTCAAGCAGTTCACACCGGATGAGCATTTCGATGCGATCCGGATCGGCATGGCGTCGCCGGAGAAAATTCGTTCATGGTCCTTTGGCGAAGTCAAAAAGCCCGAGACCATCAACTACCGTACCTTCAAGCCCGAGCGCGATGGCCTGTTCTGCGCCAAGATCTTTGGCCCGATCAAGGACTACGAGTGCCTGTGCGGCAAGTACAAGCGCCTCAAGCACCGCGGCGTGATCTGCGAGAAGTGCGGCGTTGAAGTCACGCAGACCAAGGTGCGCCGCGAGCGCATGGGTCACATCGACCTGGCTGCGCCCTGCGCGCACATCTGGTTCCTGAAGTCGCTGCCAAGCCGCCTGGGCCTGGTGCTGGACATGACGCTGCGTGACATCGAACGCGTGTTGTATTTCGAGGCATACGTCGTGACCGACCCCGGCATGACCCCGCTGAAGAAGTACAGCATCATGACCGAGGACGACTTCGACGCCAAGTTCAAGGAATACGGCGACGAATTCCAGGCCAAGATGGGCGCCGAAGGCATCAAGGACCTGCTGCAAGGCATCGACATCGACGGTTCGATCGAGAAACTGCGCAACGACCTGACCGGCTCCGAGCTCAAGATCAAGAAAAACGCCAAGCGCCTCAAGGTGCTCGAGGCATTCCGCAAGTCGGGCATCAAGCCCGAGTGGATGGTGCTCGACGTGCTGCCGGTGTTGCCACCGGACCTGCGTCCGCTGGTGCCGCTGGACGGTGGCCGTTTCGCCACCTCCGACCTGAACGACCTGTATCGCCGCGTCATCAACCGCAACAGCCGTCTGCGCCGTCTGCTCGAACTCAAGGCGCCCGAGATCATCGCGCGCAACGAGAAGCGCATGCTGCAAGAGGCAGTGGACTCGCTGCTCGACAACGGTCGCCGCGGCAAGGCGATGACCGGCGCCAACAAGCGTGCGCTCAAGTCGCTGGCTGACATGATCAAGGGCAAGAGCGGTCGTTTCCGCCAGAACCTGCTGGGCAAGCGCGTCGACTACTCCGGCCGTTCGGTCATCGTGGTCGGCCCGACGCTCAAGCTGCACCAGTGCGGCCTGCCCAAGCTGATGGCGCTCGAGCTGTTCAAGCCGTTCATCTTCTCGCGCCTGGAGGCGATGGGCATTGCCACCACCATCAAGGCGGCGAAGAAGGAAGTCGAATCGGGCACGCCGGTGGTATGGGACATCCTGGAAGAGGTCATCAAGGAACATCCGGTGATGCTCAACCGTGCGCCTACGTTGCACCGTCTGGGCATCCAGGCATTCGAGCCGATCCTGATCGAAGGCAAGGCGATCCAGCTGCATCCGCTGGTCTGTGCCGCGTTCAACGCCGACTTCGACGGCGACCAGATGGCTGTCCACGTACCCTTGTCGGTCGAAGCGCAGATGGAGTGCCGCACGCTGATGCTGGCATCCAACAACGTGCTGTTCCCGGCCAACGGCGAACCGTCGATCGTGCCGTCGCAAGACGTGGTGCTGGGTCTGTACTACACCACCCGCGAGCGTATCAACGGCAAGGGCGAGGGCCTGATCTTCTCCGACACCGGCGAGGTGCAGCGTGCGTTCGACGCGGGTGAGGTCGAGCTGACCTCGCGCATCAACGTGCGCCTGACCGAGTACACCAAGGACAAGGAAACCGGCGAGCTGGTGCCGTCGACCAAGCTGTGGGAAACCACCGCCGGTCGCGCGTTGCTGTCCGAAATCCTGCCCAAGGGCCTGCCGTTCGCGAACATCAACAAGGCCTTGAAGAAGAAGGAAATCTCCAAGCTGATCAACGTGTCGTTCCGCAAGTGTGGTCTCAAGGAGACCGTCATCTTCGCCGACAGGTTGCTGCAGTACGGATTCCGCCTGGCCACCAAGGCCGGCATCTCGATCTGTATCGACGACATGCTGGTGCCCAAGGAGAAGCCGGCCATCATCGATCGCGCCGAAAAAGAGGTCAAGGAAATTGGTCAGCAGTATTCGTCCGGCCTGGTGACAGCCGGCGAGCGCTACAACAAGGTGGTCGATATCTGGGGCAAGGCCGGCGACGAAGTGTCCAAGGTCATGATGGCCCAGCTGGCCAAGGAGCGCGCCATCGACCGCCATGGCAATGAAGTCGACCAGGAGTCGTTCAACTCGATCTACATGATGGCCGACTCCGGTGCCCGCGGTTCCGCGGCCCAGATTCGCCAGCTGGCCGGCATGCGGGGCCTGATGGCCAAGCCTGACGGCTCGATCATCGAGACACCGATCACGGCCAACTTCCGTGAAGGCCTGAACGTGTTGCAGTACTTCATCTCGACCCACGGCGCACGAAAAGGCCTGGCCGATACCGCGCTCAAGACCGCCAACTCGGGTTACCTGACCCGTCGCCTGGTCGACGTGACGCAGGATCTGGTCGTGACCGAGCAGGATTGCGGCACCACCGACGGCTCGTTCATGCGTGCCATCGTCGAAGGCGGCGAGGTGATCGAGTCCTTGCGTGACCGCGTGCTCGGTCGCGTGGCGGCCGAAGACGTGGTGCATCCGGAAGACCGGTCGGTGCTGGCCAAGGGTGGCGACATGCTCGACGAAGACGTGCTCGACCTGTTCGAGTCCGTCGGTGTCGACGAGGTCAAGGTGCGCACCGCGCTGACCTGCGAAACCCGCTTCGGCATCTGTGCCAAATGCTACGGCCGCGACCTGGGTCGTGGTGGCCTGATCAATGGCGGCGAAGCTGTCGGCGTGATCGCTGCCCAGTCCATCGGCGAACCCGGTACCCAGCTGACGATGCGGACCTTCCACATCGGTGGTGCGGCATCGCGCGCGGCCATTGCGTCGAGCGTCGAAGCCAAGTCCAACGGCACGATCGGCTTCAACGCGACCATGCGTTATGTCACCAACAACAAGAAGGAGCTGGTGGTCATTGCGCGGTCTGGCGAGATCGTCATTCAGGACGAGCACGGCCGCGAGCGTGAACGTCACAAGGTGCCGTACGGCGCCATTCTGACGGTCACGGTCGATCAGACCGTCAAGGCCGGCACCATCCTGGCCAACTGGGATCCGCTGACCCGACCCATCATTACCGAGTTCGCGGGCAAGGCCGCGTTCGAGAACGTGGAAGAAGGCCTCACGGTGGCGCGCCAGGTCGACGAGGTCACCGGCCTGTCGACGCTGGTGGTCATCGATCCGAAGCGCCGTGGTTCGGCCAAGATCGTGCGCCCGCAGATCAAGCTGATCGATGCCAATGGCAGCGAGGTCAAGATCCCTGGCACCGACCACTCGGTGACGATCGGTTTCCCGGTCGGCTCGCTGATCCAGGTGCGCGACGGTCAGGACGTGGGACCCGGCGAAGTGCTGGCCCGTATCCCGATCGAAGGCCAGAAGACACGCGACATCACCGGCGGTCTGCCGCGGGTGGCCGAGTTGTTCGAAGCCCGCTCGCCGAAGGACAAGGGCCTGCTGGCCGAGATGACCGGAACCGTGTCGTTCGGCAAGGAGACCAAGGGCAAGATCCGCCTGCAGATCACCGATCCGGAAGGCAAGGTCGTCGAAGAGCTGGTGCCCAAGGAGAAGAACATCCTGGTGCACGAAGGCCAGGTGGTCAACAAGGGCGAGTCCGTCGTCGACGGTCCGGCCGATCCGCAGGACATCCTGCGTCTGCTGGGCTCCGAGGAGCTGGCGCGTTATATCGTCGATGAGGTTCAGGACGTGTACCGCTTGCAGGGCGTGAAGATCAACGACAAGCACATCGAGGTGATCGTGCGCCAGATGCTGCGTCGGGTCGTGGTCGACAACACCGGCGACTCCAACTACATCGGCGGCGAACAGGTCGAACGCTCGGAAATGCTCAACACCAACGACGCCTTGCGCGCCGAAGGCAAGATTCCGGCCACGTTCACCAATCTGCTGCTGGGTATCACCAAGGCGTCGCTGTCCACCGACAGCTTCATCAGCGCGGCGTCGTTCCAGGAAACGACCCGTGTGCTGACCGAGGCTGCCATCATGGGCAAGCGCGACGAGCTGCGTGGCCTGAAGGAAAACGTCATTGTCGGCCGCCTGATTCCCGCAGGCACCGGCATGGCGTACCACGAGGCACGCAAGGTGCGCGAGAACATGGACGAAGCAGAGCGCCGTGCGATTGCCGAGGCCGAAGAAGCCGAGCTCTCGGGCATGGGCGAAGAGGCCACCGTGGCAGAAGGTGACGCCGAAGTCGCCGCCCCTGCAACGGACAACGGTACTGTGGCTGAATAAGACACAGCCGTGCTGCGCCACTACGCCCCAGGTCTCGCCGCAAGGCGGCGCCTGGGGCGTTTTGCTTGCACTCCATGACACAAACCCTGTTGTACTGGCTGCTGCCGGCCGTCCTGCTCTTCTGGGCGCTGGGTGCGCACAACCGGCTGGTGCGCCTGCGGGCACAGGTGATCGCGGCATTTGTGGCCGTCGACAACCGTCTCGCCCAGTCGCTGGTGCTGGTGACCGAGCGTGTGGCCCTGGGCGGCGGTGCGCACGCCGATGCTTCGACGGAGACTGCGCCGGACGCCTCGAGCCTGGACGGCTTGCGCGGCGCCGCGATCCAGCTGGAGGTGGCCTTGCGGGTCGTGCGCAGGCATCCGCTCGATGCGCCGTCGGTGGCCGCGCTGCGCACCGCCCGGGCGACCTTGCAGACCTTGTGGGAGCAACTTCAGTCTGCAAACCCTTCGACGCCGGAGCTGGCACGCAACCAGCGCGCCTGGGAGGACCACCAGCAGGTATCGGGCGAGGCGGTGAGCGTTTTCAACCAGAGCGTGAACGGCTACAACCACGCGATAACGCAGTTTCCTGCGGTCGTGCTGGCCTATTTCTTCGGTTATCGTGCCGCCGAGGTCCTTTGATGGCGCCGGTGGTCAAAAGGTGCTCCAGATGACACAGGCCGAACCCGACCGCGTTCGACCCGACAACAACACGCCGACCCCGCTGTGGCAATTGCTGCAGGCGGTCGCTGCCTGCCTGCATGCGGTGCGCATGGGCCAGTCCGGTACGGCGGCGCTCGACAAGGTGGCCACGCCGCTGCGTCCGGCCGTGCAGGCCTTGATGTACCAGGTCTGGCGCTCGCTGGCGCGGGCCGAGCACCTGCGCAGTCAACTGGCCTCGCGGGCGCCGCCCGCGCAGGCGGACGCATTGCTGTGCGCCGTGCTGGCACTGGGCTGGCGCGTCGATGATGCCCCCTACGAAGCCTTCACGCTGGTCAACCAGGCGGTGGAAGCGGCCAAACGGCAGGCGAGCACGAAGGCACAGGCCGGATTCATCAACGCGTGCCTGCGCCGTTTTCTGCGTGAGCGGGACGTGCTGGTGGCCCGATCCGAGCGCGATCCGGTGGCGCTGTGGAATCACCCGTCGTGGTGGATCGCGCGGGTACGCAAGGACCACCCCGCGCATTGGCAAGACATTTTGCGGGCCGACCTGCAGCATGCCCCGATGACACTGCGTGTCAATACCCGCCGCACCAGCCGTGCCGACTACCTGGCGCAACTTGCCGGCCAGGGTATCGACGCGGTGGCGGTCGGCGAGTCAGGCCTCTGCCTGCGCCAACCGCTGCCGGTACATCGTATTCCCGGCTTTGACGCTGGCATGGTATCGGTGCAGGATGCCGCCGGCCAGATGGCCGCGCCATTGCTGCTGGGGCCTGCCGGCCTGCTGGGAGCTGCGCCACGTGTGCTCGATGCGTGCGCGGCGCCCGGCGGCAAGGCAGCCCATCTGCTCGAGCGCGCCGATTGCCAGCTCACCGCTCTCGATGTCGATCCGCTGCGTTGCACGCGGATCGCGCAGACGCTGACCCGCCTGGGACTCCATGCCAAGGTGCTTGTTGCCGATGCCGCGCAGCCCGGCACTTGGTGGGACGGCCAGCTTTTCGACGCCATATTGCTGGACGCACCGTGTACCGCCTCGGGTATCGTGCGGCGCCATCCCGATGTGCCGTGGTTGCGCCGCGCCAGCGACGTTGACCAGCTGGTGGCAGTGCAGGCACGTCTGTTGCGCAGCTTGTGGCCGTTGCTGCGTCCGGGCGGCCGCATGGTGTATTGCACCTGTTCGGTGTTCCGTGCCGAGGGCGACATCCAGGTACAAACGTTTGTTGAACACAACACCGACGCTGCATTGCTGCCTTCTCCCGGCCATTTGAGACCCAGTTTGGCCGCAAATGGCGAGTCTGTCCCGGACAATCAGAACGGTGACCATGACGGATTTTTTTACGCTTTGCTGGAGAAGCGCGCGGCTTGACCTCGCCGCGGCGCTGCTGCTGACATTTTTTCTGGTATCGACACCGGTTTTTGCGGCCGATCCGGAGACGTCCGGTTCTGAAGTGAGCATGTTGCGCCTGGAGCGCACGCCAGAAGGCGTCGAGCTGTATGCGACGGTGCGGCTGGAGTTGCCGCAGGCCGTCACCGATGCCCTGGAGAAAGGCATCCCGATGGTTTTTCTGGCCGAGGCCGAGGTCATGCGCAGCCGCTGGTACTGGTCGGACAAGAAGGTGGTCAGCGCGCAGCGCCACATGCGCCTGGCATTCCAGCCGCTGACCCGTCGCTGGCGACTCAATGTGGCCTCCGGCCCGATCACGGGCAATAGCCTGGGCGTGGCATTGAATCTCAACTTCGACTCGCTGAGCGAGGCCATGGCCACCATCCTGCGCATATCGGCCTGGAAAATCGCCGATACCGGACAGATGGAGGCCGATGGCAGCTATCGGGTCGAATTTCGCTTCAGCCTGGATGTGTCGCAATTGCCGCGCCCGTTCCAGATTGGCGCGTTTGGCCAGTCCGACTGGAAGGTGTCGGCATCGGCCACGCGCCAGCTTGGACCCGAAGGTTCGAAGTGAGCAGCGAAAAGCAGGCGTCCGCCAATACGGTCGGGCGTGCGCCCGTGCATGGACCGCGTGGCTTGCGCTGGACCGTGGTGGTGGCACTGGCCGCCATGTCGGCCATAGGCCTGGTGTTGCTGTTCCTGCTGACCCAGGCCACCAACAACCGTGAGCTGTATGAACGCAATTACGCGCTGCTGTTCGGGCTCAATGTGGTGGTGGCTGCGGCCCTGCTGCTGGTCATCGCCTGGATCGGGCTGCGCCTGTGGATACGCCTGCGCAAAAAGCGTTTCGGCAGCCGGCTGCTGGTCAAGCTGGCGGCAGTGTTTGCGCTGGCGGGTTTTGCGCCCGGCATGCTGATCTACGTGGTGTCCTACCAGTTTGTGTCTCGCTCGATCGAGACATGGTTCGACGTCAAGGTCGAAGGCGCGCTCGACGCCGGCCTCAATCTCGGGCGGGTTTCGCTGGAGACGCTGTCGAACGACCTGACCAACAAGGCACGCCTGTCGGCCTCGCAGCTCTCGAGCGTGCCCGATGCCGGTGCCACCTTGCCGCTGGAGCGGCTGCGCGACCAGCTCGGCGCCCGCGACGTGGGCCTGTTCTCGGCCTCGGGGCAATTGATCCAGGCGGCCAGTCAGTCGCAGTTCCAGCTCAGCACTGCCAGGCCGTCGGCGCAGCAGCTTCGTACGGCGCGCGGCTCGCGTTCGGTCACCTGGGTCGAGGGACTCGATGAGGCCACGGCGGCCACGGTCGATGATGCGCGTATCAAGGTACTGGTACTGGTGCCCAATCCGAGTTTTGCGCTGGTGGCAGAGCCACGTTTCCTGCTCGTGACGCAGGCCTTGCCAGGGGCGCTGGTCACGAATGCACTGGCGGTGACGCAGGCTTACCGCGAGTACCAGGAGCGCTCGCTGGCGCGCGAAGGCCTCAAGCGCATGTATATCGGCACCTTGACGCTGAGCCTTTTCCTGGCGGTGTTTGGCGCCGTGCTGCTGGCCGTGGTGCTGGGCAACCAGATCGTGCGTCCGCTGCTGCTGCTGGCCGATGGTGTCAGCAAGGTTGCTGCCGGTGACCTGACCCCCAAGGTGGCGCTGAGCGGCAAAGACGAACTCGGTGGCCTGACACGCGATTTCGCCAACATGACGCAGCAGCTGGCCGATGCCCGCCAGGCGGTGGGCACCAGCATGGAGCAGGTCGACGCCGCCCGGGCCAATCTGCAGACCATCCTGGACAACCTGACGGCGGGTGTCATCGTTCTGAGCGCGGATGGGGTGATCCGGTCATCCAATCCGGGGGCCACGCGGATTCTGCGCCTGCCGATGGCAGCGTTCGAAGGGCGCCGGCTGGACGAGCTGGAAGGGTTGAAGGATTTTGCGCAGCAGATCCAGTCGCGCTTCGATGCCTTCCTGGGTGAACGCAGCGCCGACGGACTGGACCACTGGCAGCAGTCGTTCGAACTCGGTGGAAATGGCGCGGGATTGTCGACCGGCCTGCAGAACGAAAACGCGATCGTGCTGGTCGCACGCGGCGCCAAGCTGCCGGGCACCGACCGGTTGCTGGTATTCGACGACATCTCGGAAATCGTATCGGCGCAACGCGCACAGGCCTGGGGTGAGGTGGCCCGCCGCCTGGCGCACGAGATCAAGAATCCGCTGACGCCTATCCAGTTGTCGGCCGAGCGGCTGGAGATGAAACTCTCGGGAAAGGTTACTGGGGCCGACCAGGCTTTGCTGACCAAGTCGGTCAAGACCATCGTCGACCAGGTCGATGCGATGAAGCGCCTGGTCAACGAGTTTCGCGACTACGCGCGATTGCCTGCGGCCGAACTCAAGCCGCTGGACATCAACGAGTTGCTGACCGACATCCTGCACCTGTATGAGACCGAAGACACCGGCGTCGCGGTGCGCGCGGAACTCGACCCGCGCTGTCCGCGCATCATGGGTGATGCCCAACAGCTGCGCCAGGTGGTGCACAACCTGCTGCAGAACGCCCAGGATGCCAGCGCCTCGGCACCCGCCGAGTCCGACGAGGCGTCACCGCGCGATGTCGTCATCCGCACGGTGTGGGTCCCGACCAGCCGGCGCGTACGGCTGGTGGTGCAGGATCGTGGCACCGGTTTCCCCGACAACATCCTCAAGCGTGCGTTTGAACCCTATGTGACGACCAAGTCCAAAGGTACCGGGCTGGGCCTGGCGGTGGTCAAGAAGATTGCCGACGAACACGGGTCGCGGATCGATATCTCGAACCGGATCGAGGACGGAAAAGTGCTGGGCGCGCAAGTATCGTTATCATTCGCCGTGGACAATTCACAACAGGACGGCGGCACAGTTTGAAGCGGCCGCCCGAAACGGCAAGGGACGGCGAATTCAAATGGCAAACATCTTGGTGGTCGATGACGAACTCGGAATCCGCGACTTGCTGCAGGAGATCCTCAACGACGAAGGCCATACGGTCGAAGTGGCCGAAAACGCACAGCAGGCCCGCGAAGCACGCCTGCGTGACCGACCCGACCTGGTTCTGCTCGATATCTGGATGCCCGACACCGATGGCGTGACACTGCTCAAGGAGTGGTCGTCAACCGGCGTGCTGACGATGCCGGTGATCATGATGAGCGGCCACGCCACCATCGACACCGCGGTCGAAGCCACCAAGATCGGCGCGCTGGCTTTTCTCGAAAAGCCGATCACGATGCAGAAGCTGCTCAAGGCCGTTGAACAAGGCCTGACCCGTGGTTCGCCCCGCAAGCCGATGGTGGCGGCGAGTTACTCCCAGGTTGCGACGTCCATGGTCATCGAAATGGTGGCCGACAACGGTGCCGATGCCGTCGCCGGCATCGACAACAGCCTGCTGCCACGCCAGAGTTTCGATCTGGACAAGCCGCTGCGCGAAGCGCGTGACGAGTTTGAGAAGGCCTATTTCGAGTACCACCTCGCACGCGAAAACGGATCCATGACCCGGGTTGCCGAGAAGACCGGCCTGGAGCGCACCCACCTGTACCGCAAGCTCAAGCAGCTGGGCGTGGACCTGACACGCGGAAAACGCAACGCGAGCTGACGCGTCGGCGATTTCGGGCCTCGCACGCTGCTATACTCTGCCGCTCTGGCCCGGTAGCTCAGTCGGTAGAGCAGAGGATTGAAAATCCTTGTGTCGGTGGTTCGATTCCGCCCCAGGCCACCAGTACCCAAAAAACCAACCCCGAAAAGGTTGGTTTTTTTACGTCCGTTGCAGGCCGATATGATCGGAAAATCATTTCAGATCAACTACTTATGGGCTGCCTGGGTCGGTACTCACGCAAGTCTGGTCGTCCGGTGGAATGCAGTAACTTCCTTCAGTTGCCGGCTGATTGTGCAGTAACTTTTACAGTAACTCGGATTTTGGGGCCAGTCCGACCAAAAAGTTACTGTATTTGGATTGGGTTCCTG
>JAGPBF010000252.1 GCA_018063505.1 Rhodoferax sp. | reverse complement strand
GCGCGAGCCACCAGAGCCGCCGCGCGGAATGCTGACCCCTGCGAACAAGGCATAGGCTATGGCCGCCACTCCTGCGACCACCGCAATCAGCACGCTGGCCGTGAACACGAACACCAGTACACCCGCTATGCCACCGGTCGCCAGCGCGGAAAACTTGCGGCCCAGGACGCTGCGCAGAATGCCGGCTCCAATGGGCAACGCAAACACGAAGAACACGAACAGATTGCTCAGCGTATTCGAGTCGAATTTCTGGTTGACCGACTGCACTTTCGGTTCCGGCAACGGCTCGCCCGACACCAGTGCCGCGATCTGGTCGACCCCCGCCAGCAGGCCGCCGGCAAAATCGCCGTTCTTGAATCTGGGTGTGATCGCTCCGTCAATGATGCGTTTGGCGGCCAGGTCGGGAATGGCGCCTTCCAGTGTCTTGGCCACCTCGATGCGCAACGTGCGGTCGTTCTTGGCGACGATCAGCAAAACGCCGTCACCCACGTCACGCCGACCGATTTTCCAATCGTTGGCGATCCGGTTGGCGTAGCTGGCGATGTCTTCCGGCGCCGTGGTGGGCACCATCAGCAGCACCACCTGCGAGCCCTTTTTGGCTTCCAGTGCAGCCAACTTGTCGGTCAACGCCGTGACCTGGGTGGCATCGAGCGTGCCGGTCTGGTCGATGACCCGGCCGCTCAATGCCGGCACCGGCAATACACCCTGTGCCTGGGCCGGGACGCCCAGCCACGCCAGCAGGCCGGTGGCCAGAATCGCGGCACGGCACCAGCGCTGCGCGATATTGCGCGTTGCGCCCAGCAGCGGCATGGCGCGCAGGAAAACGCCGGGGACCAGCATCAGCACCGGCTACTTCTTGTTGAAATCGACCACCGGCGGCGCCGATATCTGCGCTTCGTTGGCCACTGTGAATCCGGCCTTGGGCTGGTAGCCGAAGACCATGGCCGTCAGGTTGGTCGGAAAACTGCGTGCCAGCACGTTGTATTGCTGGATCGACGCGATATACCGGTTGCGTGCCACGGTGATCCGGTTCTCGGTGCCTTCGAGCTGCACCCGCAGATCCGAGAAGCCCTGGTTCGCCTTGAGGTTGGGATACTGCTCCACGACAACCATCAGGCGGCTGAGCGCGCTGCCGAGCTCGCCCTGGGCAGCCTGGAATTTCTGCATGGCCGCAGGGTCGTTCAGGGTTTCCGGCGTCACCTGGATCGACGTCGCCTTGGAGCGCGCCTCGATCACCTTGGTCAGGGTTTCCTGTTCGAAGTTGGCTTCGCCTTTGACGGTGGCCACGATATTGGGCACCAGGTCGGCGCGGCGCTGGTACTGGTTGAGCACCTCGCTCCAGGCTGCCTTGGATTGCTCATCGAGCTTCTGGAAATCGTTGTAACCGCAGCCGCTGAGCGTCAAGACGGTCAGAAGCAGAAAAAACCAGCGTTTCATGAATGAAGTCCTCATGTTGATGTGCCCTTGGGTGCAATGGGCAACACTAGCACATGTGGGAGGCCCGGCAAACGATTTCAAGGCCACTTGTCGGGTCTGGAACAGGAAGGCCGGCACAATCGGGCTTGTTTGATACCGAAACCTGCCATATGCCGAAAGCCAAGACCGAGGCCCAGTTCCTGGGCACCAGTGCCGAAGAAACCGAAGCCGCCTTTTATGACGCGCTGCAATCGGCAGATATCGAACGCCTGATGGCATGCTGGTCGGATGATGAAGACATCGTCTGCGTTCATCCCGGCGGGCCGCGCATCGTCGGGCATGTCGCGATTCGCGCGACCTTCGAATCTATTTTTGCCAATGGCAGCATACAGGCCCGGCCGGAGCATGTACGCAAGATCGAAGGGCTGTCGAGCGTGGTGCACAACGTGCTGGAGCGTGTCAACGTGATGACGCCCACCGGGCCATCGCAGGCCTATGTGCTGGCGACCAACGTCTATCACAAGACGGGACAAGGCTGGCGCATGGTGGCCCACCATGCGAGCCCTGGCAACCAGAGTGAGGTGCAGGAGATTCACGAGGCGCCGCAGGTCCTGCACTGAAGGACGCGCAAAGGCGCGCGACGGCACGACAGACGCAAGCATGAACTACCAAGCACCGCTGTGGCTTCCGGGCGGCAATCTGCAGACCATCTGGCCGGCGCTGTTTGCGCGGCGCAGCGCGTCGGTGCCGCCGCGTTACCGGCGTGAGCGCTGGGAAACGCCGGATGCCGATTTCATCGATGTCGACTGGCTCGATGGTGCGGCGCCGGCGACAGCCGCGATGGCGCAGCAGCAGCCGTTGATCGTCATGTTCCATGGCCTGGAGGGATCATCGGCCAGCCACTATGCCCAGGCCTTTGCGGACTTCGCCGCCAGCCGTGGTGTCGCATTTGCCGTGGCGCATTTCCGCGGCTGCAGCGGTGAACTCAACCGTGGGCCGCGCGCCTACCATTCTGGCGATTTCCAGGAGATCGACTGGATACTGCGCCGCTTTCGCGCAGCGCATGCGGGTCCGGTGGTGGCAGTGGGTGTGTCGCTGGGCGGCAATGCGCTGATGCGCTGGGCCGGCGAAGTGGGGGCCTCGGCTGCGGCTGTCGTGGCGGCGGTGGCTTCGGTCAGCGCGCCGCTGGATCTTGCGGCCGGCGGGCACGCGATCGGCCGCGGCTTCAACCGGCTGGTCTATACCCGCATGTTCCTCAATACGATGCGTCCCAAGGCCTTGCGCAAACATGCGCAGCATCCGGGCCTGTTCGACCGCGAGGCCTTGCTGCGGGCGCAGGACCTGTTCGAGTTCGACAACATCTTCACTGCCCCGGTCCACGGTTTTCGGAATACCGAAGACTATTGGCGCCGGGCCTCGGCCAAGCCGCACCTGCGCCAGATTGCGCTACCGGCGCTGCTGGTCAATGCGCTGAACGACCCGTTCGTGCCGGCCTGGAGTCTGCCCGGCCCGAAGGACGTGGCGGGTTCCGTGACCTTGTGGCAACCCCAGGGCGGTGGCCATGTGGGATTCGCGCAGGGGCGCCCGCCCGGCCATGTGTCGGCCATGCCGCTGGCCGTGGGTGACTGGCTGCTGAAACAGACGCGGTGAGTCCGCGGGCCAACACCGCGCCTGACTGCGGCGACTGCCACCATAATGGTTGCCATGGATGACATCGTCCGACAGGCTATGGCCAAGTGGCCGAACGTGCCGCACTGTTATGGCTGGCTGGGGCTTGACGCGCGCGGCAACTGGTACTTGCGCGATGACGCCGCGCAGTCCGCCGGGCCGTTCGCGGCAGGCCTGCCTGCGGCCAGGGGCACACTGCTGCAGCATGAAAAGCTGCTCGCCTTCATCGCACGCAACTATGGCGCCGATGACCGAGGGCAGTGGCTGTTCCAGAACGGGCCGCAATGTGTCTATGTGGAGCTCGAAGCCACGCCCTGGGTCTGGCGGATTGCCGCCGACTATTCGGTGGCCAGCCATACCGGGCAACAGGCGCGGGCACAACGTTGCTTCGTCGACGAGGCAGGCTGGGTCTATCTGGAAACCGACACCGGTTTCGGACTGGTCCACACGCTGGACGTTGCGATCGCGGCCGATGCCATCGAGGCCGGTCTGTGGGTGCCGCACGAGGTGTTGTCCGCCGACCTGCCGAGCCGCTTTGATTATGTGATGAGTCCCAGGGACAGCCACCTGGCCTGATCCCGACGTAAGCCCGCTGCAGGGCCAGTTTGCTTGTTCGTTCGTTGATTCTCGGGTTCCAGTGCAAAGACGGGTCAGCGTCAACAAAAAAGCCGGACATCGTCCGGCTTCTGGTCTTGAGGGCGGCCGCCCGAAAACTATTGCTTGGCCGTTTCGGATGCAGCTGCAGCTGGTGCAGCGGTAGTCGCTGCCTCCGACGCCGCACCCGCCGGTGCCGGGGCCGCGGGGGCTTCGAATTTACCGCCACCCGCGTTTGCCATGTAGACCACGGCGCGGGTGATTTCCAGATCGTCGAAATCACCGCCAGACTGGGCGCCCATGGCGCCTTTGCCCTTGAGAGCGGAATTCACCAATGCATCAAGCCCGGTGGCGATACGTACACCCCACGCGGCCGCATCGCCGAATTTTGGAGCGCCCGCCACGCCGGCCGTGTGGCAGGTGGTGCATTGGGCCTTGAACACTTCTTCGCCCGACTTGCGTTCGCGGTTGGCATCGCGGATTTCAACCATGCCGATCTTCTGGATCCGTGCGGCGATGGCTTTCTCGGCATTGACGGTACCAGCAGCGGGCTTGTTGCCGGAGGTCACGAAAGCCACCAGTGCGATGATGATGAAGATCGGCGCGACAAACGCGAAGAACACCGTCATCAGCAGTTGCTTGGGCGTCTTGATCGGTCCCGTATGGTCTTCTTCGTGGCTGATGTCGCTCATGGTTTCCTCGGAATGGATGCGCGTCGCAAATTAACGGGGCATTATAGCTATCGGCCCTTCGCCTACCGGCGCGCTTGCCTCAGCGTGCAAGCCCCTTGTCACGCCGGGCCGGATCATTCGGATCATGGATCACGGTGCTGGTGCCGACACCTGCTCCGACACGGGCGCCACCCACATTGGTGCTGGCGCCCACGCCGGCACCGCCGGTCACCTGGCCCGACTGGTTGACCCCGACACCGACGCTCACCGGACCGCGGCCCGCCGAAACGCCCGCGTTCACGCCGCCGCTTCCCATGCCGACACCGATGGACACGCCGGGTATGAGCGGGACACTGACGCCCAGCCCGATCGAACTGCAGGCGCCAACCGATACGGCCAGACAGATGGTGGCGCAGATCCGGGGCAGGGTCGATGGATTCATCAAAATTGCTTTCTTCGGGCCAGACAAAATTGGCCCATCATGGTTGGAGCGTTGAGCTGTGCAAGCGTTCCAGAAATCGGACAAGGCCGCGGTGAGGTGCCATGCCTGCACACTTGGAACCAGCAGCAACGAAATCCGCCACGCTGCCAGCATACGCTGCCCGACAGATACAATCGCCCGTGTTGCGGCTGTAGCTCAGTGGATAGAGTATTGGCCTCCGAAGCCAAGGGTCGTGGGTTCGATCCCCGCCAGCCGCACCAATTCATCGTCTCACGACGTGTCAATACCTCTCAGAGCCCGCATGTCTTCTGGCATCGCGGGTTTTTTATCGTCTCACGGGGCTCCGGCTGAAACCATGAGATACCGTCGGATTTACGGTATCGCCGACGGTACTTGGCGAGTGGTCGTATCGAAGCACTGCCCATGGATTTCGCGCGTTAGCCCGGACGATCCTGGACGAAGTGCTGGGTGAGAGAGTGGACTTGATCGAGCACCAGCTTGCCCATTCGGTGAAAGACCCGAATGGCAGGGCCTACAACAGAACAGCCCACCTG
>JAGPBF010000076.1 GCA_018063505.1 Rhodoferax sp. | reverse complement strand
GCTCAGCGCACCAAGGCGCGGCGCACGGCCTGGACAAACGCCTGGGGCTTGTCGGCATGGACCCAGTGGCCCGCGCCTTCGATCGTCTCCACCGTCAGTTTCGGGAACATCGGCGCGAATGCGCTGGCATCGCCCGCAGGCACATAGTCGGACAAGGCGCCGGCAATGACCGTGACGGGCTTGTCGAAGCGGCGGGTCTGCAGTGCCGCCGGAAAATCCACCAGGCTCTGCATGGCCGATGTGATAACTGCCAGGTTGATGCGCCAGTCGAAGTGCTCGTTGCGTTGCACCAGGTTCTGTACCAGGAAAGGCGCGACCGACGCATCGGGCAGCAGCGCCTGCAACTGGCGCTGGACTTCGGCGCGGCTGGCCGCCGCCATCAGGTCGACGCTGCGCATCGCCTGCGCGTAGCTGCTGAGTGCATCATGGTAGGAGCGGGGTGCGATGTCGACCACGATCAGCCGTTTGAGCGCTTCGGGCTGCGCCAATGCCAATGCCATTGCGGTCTTGCCGCCCATGCTGTGACCCATCAGGGTGACGGATTTGAGCTTGTGCCGTTCGACATAGTGCCGTACATCGTCAGCCATCTCGGCATACGACATCGTGTCGGCCCACGGCGACGCGCCATGGTTGCGCAGGTCCAGTGCATGGACCTCGTGGTCGGTGGCCAGGCTGCGTGCCACGCTGCGCCAGTTGGTTGCCGAGCCGAATAACCCGTGCAGGATGACCAGCGGCGCGCCGCTGCCAGAGATTTCGCTGTTCAGTTCCAGTGGCATGGCGGGATTATCCCCTTCGCCGGCATTTCGGACCGGGCCAGGCGCGAAGCGCAGCTATTCAGGCCCCGGGTGCGTCGTCCTGACGGCTGCGCAGCGCCAGTGCCGCGTCGTACAGCTGGTTGCGTGATGCGCCGGTGATCTCGACCGCCAGCTTGACGGCGGTCTTGAGTGGCAACTCGCCGAGCAGCAGCTGCAGCACCCGCATCGCGTCACCGGCATCGGTGGCCGTCGCCTGCGGGTGCAGCACCAGTACGAACTCGCCGCGCGCGTGATTGGCATCCGCCGCCAGCCAGCCGGGAAAATCGGCTGCGGCCAGCGTGACCACCTGCTCGAACTGCTTGGTCAGTTCGCGTGCCACCGTCAGTCGCCGCGCGCCCAGCACGGCCAGCGCGCCGGCAAGGGCTTCGATGCGGTGTGGCGCTTCGAGCAACACCAGCGCGCGTGGTTCGCTGGCCAGTGCCTCGATCTGCGTCGCGCGCTCGGTGCTGCGCGAGGACAGGAAACCTGCGAACACGAAGCGGTCGCCGCCCGAGATGTCCAGGCCGGCCACACTCAGTGCGGCGGTGACGCTGCTGGGACCGGGAATCGGAATGGATTGCAGCGACTCGGCAGCGAGCGCAGCCACCAGTCGCGCGCCCGGGTCGCTGATGGCGGGTGTGCCGGCGTCGCTGACGTACGCGACGCGCTGGCCTTCCCGCAGCCGCGCGATGACCTGCAGTGAGGCCTCTGATTCGTTGTGCTGGTGCAGGGCCAGCAAACGGGTGCCCGGCCGGTCGATGCCGTAGGCGCGCAGCAAGGCCTGGGTGTGGCGGGTGTCCTCGCAGGCGATGGTGTCGGCCAGCTGCAGCACGTGCAGTGCGCGCAGGCTGATATCCGCCAAATTGCCGATGGGTGTGGCCACCAGATACAGGGCACTCTTCGGATAATGCTGTGAGGCTGCGGCGTCGTGCGCAGCCGCCAGGGCTGAAGCATAGGTGGTCATCGATGCGTTTTTCCGGATTCAAGGTGCTGGCAGGCCAGCCCAGCAGCAAGCAGTCGGGTGATGCAGCCGAAGACATCGCCTTGCGCCACCTGCAGCAGGCCGGATTGCGCCTGCTGGTGCGCAATTATCGGACGCCCGGGCGCGGCGGTGGCGAGATCGATCTGGTCATGCGGGACACCGACGGTACCACGGTGTTTGTCGAGGTGCGGGCCAGGCGCGGTGTTGGCCACGGTGGCGCAGCGGCCAGCGTCGGCGGTGCCAAACGCCGGCGCATCGTGTTTGCGGCGCGCCATTACCTGGCACGCAGCGCCGCTGCTTCACCGTGTCGTTTCGATGTCGTTGCATTCGACGCCGGTGAACTGAGCTGGTTGCAGGCCGCCTTCGATGCCGGCTGAAACCTGCGATTACAAAACGTTTCAGGACGCGCAGGTATCATCACCCGCATGTTGGAGCAGCGCATCGAGCAGCAATTCATCGACAGTGCCGACCTGAAGTACCAGGTGGCGCAGATCCTGAGCCAGCCCATCTCGGCGGCGGTACAGGCCTTGCTGGCTTGCGTGACCGGCGGTGCCAAGGTGCTGGTCTGTGGCAATGGCGGATGTGCTGCACTGGCGCAGCATTTTGCAGCCAGTTTTGTCGGCCGTTTCGAACGTGAGAGGCCGGAGCTGGCTGCACTGGCACTGGTGGCCGACAGCACCGCGCTGACCGGCGAACCAAACGAACAATCCTTCGCCGCGTTGTTCGCGCGCCAGGTGCGCGCCCTTGGCGGCTCCGGCGACGTGTTGCTGGCGATATCGGTCAGCGGCAACTGCGCGAACCTGCAGCAGGCGATCGATGCGGCGCATGAGCGCGAAATGGTGGTGATCGGACTCTCCGGTCGCGGGGGTGGACAGATGGCGCAACTGCTGCGCGATACCGATATCCATATCAGCGTGCCGCATGAACGATCTGCGCGCATACTGGAGATTCAGATGCTGGCATTGCACTGCATGTGTGATGCCGTCGATGCCCAGTTGCTGGGCGAACAAGAGGAAACGACATGATGATGACGATGAAATCCGGTGCGATCAGGCTGTGTGCAACGGCCGTGTGTGTAGCCAGCCTGGGCGGCCTGCTCGGCGCCTGTGCGCCAATTGTGCTGGGTGGTGCCGCGATGAGCGCCCTGGTGGCGACCGATCGGCGCACCTCGGGAACCCAGCTCGAGGACGAAGGCATCGAGCTGCGCTCGATCGGACGCATCAACGAGAACCTCGGTTCCCGGGTCCATGTGAACGTCACCAGCTATAACCGCCAGGTGCTGTTGACGGGCGAAGTCCCCAGCGCGCAAGACAAACAGCTGGTCGAGCAGATTGTTTCGCGGGTCGACAACGTGCGCCTGGTGGCCAACGAGCTGGCCGTGCTGGGCGGTTCGTCGCTGACGCAGCGCTCCTCCGATGCGCTGGTCACCGGCAAGGTCAAGGCGTCGATGGTCGACAGCAAGGACTTGTTTGCCAACGCGTTCAAGGTCGTCACCGAACGCGGAGTCGTCTACCTGATGGGCCGTGTCACCCAGCGTGAAGCCGATCGTGCAACCGATATCGCGCGCAGCACCGGCGGCGTGCAGAAAGTCGTGCGCCTGCTCGAGATCATCTCCGAGGAAGAACTGCAACGCACCTTGCCGGCCCAGTCGCCGCAGACAGCGCCGAAGTCCTGAGCGCAGCCGGTATCGGCGGCGGACCGTCCGCCGGCCGATGGCCTGCTATTTCAGCCGCTTGATCAGGCTTGACGTGTCCCAGCGCTTGCCGCCCATCTGCTGCACGTCGCCATAGAACTGGTCGACCAGCGCCGTCACCGGCAGTTTGGCGCCGTTGCGACGGCCTTCGTCGAGCACCAGTCCCAGGTCCTTGCGCATCCAGTCGACCGCAAAGCCGAACTCGAACTGGTCCGCCACCATGGTCTTGCCACGGTTGTCCATCTGCCAGCTCTGGGCCGCGCCCTTGCCGATCACGTCGAGCACCTGCACCATGTCCAGGCCGGCGCGTTGTCCGAAGGCGATGGCTTCGCTCAGACCCTGAACCAGGCCGGCGATGCAGATCTGGTTGACCATCTTGGCCAACTGACCGGCACCGCTCTCGCCCAGTAGCGTCACAGCCCGCGAGAAAGCCTGTGCGACCGGTGCGGCCACGTCGAACGCCGCCGGGTCGCCACCACACATGACCGTCAGCAGGCCGTTCTGGGCACCGGCCTGACCGCCGGACACCGGTGCATCGATGAACTGCACGCCTTGCGCCAAGGCGATGCTGTGCAACTCGCGCGCCACGCTGGCGGACGCCGTGGTGTGGTCGACATAGATCGCCCCCTTTTTCATGCCGCTGAAGGCGCCACCGCCAGCGCGGGTGCCGTCGCCCTGGTCCAGTCCCAATGTCACCGCGCGCAGGTCGTCGTCATTGCCGACGCAGCAGAAAACAATGTCTGCGTCCTTGACCGCTTCCTGTGGCGTGGCTGCTGAGGCACAGCCACCGGCGCCAGAAAACTCCTGCAGCCAGGCGGCGGACTTGGCCGCGTTGCGGTTGTAGACGGTGACCTGATGGCCGGCCAGGGCGAGGTGCCCGGCCATGGGATAACCCATGACGCCCAGGCCGAGAAATGCGGTCTTGCGGGCAGGGGTTGCGGTATAGGTCTTGGCGTTGATATTGGACATGTTGCAGGCTGGTCGTTGCGACGGTGATGGCGCCTGCTGCCGCGCGCGGCACTTGCGCGCCTGCGTGAACGGCAATCGGCGGGACCGGTTGGTCCGGGTTAGACGATGGCGAAATTTTCCGTGCCTGCGCTCAGGTCCTGGGACTTGCCACGCTGGCTGTTGAGTTTGATCTGCAGGCGCAGATCGTTGAGCGAGTCGGCGTTGCGCAACGCGTCTTCGTATGAAATGACGTTGTTCTCGTAGGCGTCGAACAAGGCCTGGTCGAAGGTCTGCATGCCCAGGTTGCGGCTCTTCTTCATGATCTCCTTGATCTCGGACACCTCGCCCTTGAAGATCAGGTCGGACACCAGCGGCGTATTGAGCATGATTTCTACCGCCGCAGCGCGGCCTTTGCCGTCCTGCTTGGGAATCAGCCGCTGCGACACCAGCGATTTGAGGTTGAGCGAGAGATCCATCAGCAGCTGCGAGCGGCGTTCTTCCGGAAAGAAGTTGATGATCCGGTCCAGCGCCTGGTTGGCACTGTTGGCATGCAGTGTGGCCAGGCACAGGTGGCCGGTTTCGGCGAAGGCGACCGCATGCTCCATGGTCTCGCGGTCGCGGATTTCACCCATCAGGATCACGTCGGGCGCCTGGCGCAGCGTGTTCTTGAGCGCGATTTCCCAGCTGTCGGTATCGAGCCCGACTTCGCGCTGGGTCACGACACAGTTCTTGTGCATGTGCACGAACTCGACCGGATCCTCGATGGTGATGATGTGGCCCTGCGAATTCTCGTTGCGCCAGTCGACCATGGCCGCCAGCGTCGTGGATTTGCCAGAACCCGTGGCGCCCACGACGATGCACAGGCCGCGTTTGGCGGTGGCGATTTCCTTGAGTACCTGCGGCACGCCCAGGCCGTCGATGGTGGGCAGCACGGCCGGGATCACCCGCATGACCATGCCGACCTTGCCCTGCTGGATGAAGGCATTGACCCGGAACCGGCCCACACCCGGCGGTGAAATGGCGAAATTGCATTCCTTGGTGCGTTCGAATTCGGCGATCTGCTTGTCGTTCATCACCGAGCGCGCCAACGCGCGTGTATGGTCTGCGTTGAGCGGCTGCGGCGACACCTTGATGACTTTGCCATCGACCTTGATCGCCGGTGGAAAGTCGCCGGTGATGAAAAGGTCACTGCCATTGCGGTTGATCATCAGGCGCAGCAGGTCGGTGATGAATTTGGTGGCTTGATCGCGTTCCATGAGTTGGGGACTCCCTTGGGTCTATTTCTTGTCACTCAGGCGGGCACTGACAACGCGCAATCGTAATGACAGTTTGCGTGCCAGCAAGGCGATCAGGTAGGCGGCCAGCTTGGGCCGCGCGGCCATCATCTCGTCGATGCCTTCGGCTGTGAGCACGGCGATTTCGCATTCGGACATCGTTGTGCAGGCCGAGAACCGGATGCCACTGTCGAGCAAGGACATCTCGCCGAGGATTTCGCCCGGCCGGATTTCGGCAAGGCGCAGGCGCTCGCCCCAGGGTTGGACCCGATCGACGGCAACCGAACCCGACAACAGCACGATCATGAAATTGCCATATTCGTCCTGGCGAATCAGGTCACGGTCGGGTGGCACCGACGCAAAGTCGAAGTGCTGCTCCAGGTGCGCGATCGCATGGGGATCCAGATGCTGCATGTAGCGATCCTTGGCCCACAAAGCCTGCAGCAACTTGGTGCCGCGGGCAGGGCTCACACGCTTGGCGTCGATCTCGGCGGCCCGCGCTTCCCAGGGAACCAGCAGCGAAGCATCGACACCCAGGCCCGCGAACGCCGTGCTGAAGAGTACCGAATCCTGACGTTCGTCCGGTGGGTCGGCCGGATCCTTGGATTTGAGAATGTCGAAGATGCTCATGGCGAAATGCAGGTGCTCCGGCTGCGTGGGCTCAACCTGGGAAGTTCTCCGGAATCTTGGCTTTGCTGCGTGCTTCTGCCGGACTGATGATGTTGCGTTTGACCAGATCGGTCAGGTTCTGGTCCAGCGTCTGCATGCCTACGCTGTTGCCGGTCTGGATCGACGAGTACATCTGTGCCACCTTGGCCTCGCGGATCAGGTTGCGGATCGCGCTGGTGCCGAGCATGATCTCGTGCGCCGCCACCCGGCCCTGCCCGTCCTTGGTCTTGCACAGGGTCTGCGAAATCACGGCCTGCAGCGACTCGGACAGCATGGCCCGCACCATTTCCTTCTCGTCGGCCGGAAACACGTCGATGATCCGGTCGATGGTCTTGGCTGCGCTGGAGGTGTGCAGGGTGCCGAACACCAGGTGACCGGTTTCGGCTGCCGTCATCGCCAGCCGGATGGTCTCCAGGTCGCGCATCTCGCCCACCAGAATGCAATCGGGATCTTCACGCAGTGCCGAGCGAAGCGCGGCAGCGAAGCTCAGCGTCTGCGGTCCGACCTCGCGCTGGTTGACCAGGCATTTCTTGGATTCGTGGACGAATTCGATCGGGTCTTCGACCGTCAGGATATGGCCGAACTCGGTCTCGTTGAGATAGTTGACCATGGCCGCCAGCGTGGTCGACTTGCCAGACCCGGTAGGCCCGGTCACCAGCACCATGCCGCGCGGCTTGAGCGCGAGGTCGGCAAAAATCTTGGGCGCGTTGAGTTGTTCAAGCGACAGGATCTTGGAGGGAATCGTCCGGAACACTGCGCCGGCACCGCGATTGTGGTTGAACGCGTTGACGCGGAATCGCGCCAGGCCTTCGATTTCGAACGAGAAATCGATCTCCAGGAACTCCTCGTAGTGCTTGCGCTGCGTGTCGTTCATGATGTCGTACACCATCGCGTGCACTGCCTTGTGGTCGAGCGGTTCGACGTTGATGCGCCTTACGTCTCCATGCACCCGGATCATCGGCGGCAACTCTGCAGAAAGGTGAAGGTCGGAGGCCTTGTTCTTGACGCTGAACGCGAGCAACTGGGTGATATCCACGAATTCCTCGATGGTTTGTTACGCTACGGGTCAATTATGACCACGATTGAGAACAATCTCCAAGCCATGCGCGCACGCATCGCCGCGGCCTGCCAGGACGCCGGGCGCGATGTGTCGCAGGTGCAGTTGCTGGCGGTCTCCAAGACTTTCCCGGCGGCCTCGGTGCAGCAGGCGCTCGATGCGGGCCAGCGTGACTTTGGCGAGAACTACATCCAGGAGGCGGTGGCCAAGATCGGCGAGCTTGCCGGCATGCCCGCGGTCTGGCACTGCATCGGCCCGATCCAGGGCAACAAGACGCGTCTGGTGGCCGAGCATTTCGACTGGGCACAGTCGGTGGACCGGCTCAAGATCGCCCAACGCCTGAGCGACCAGCGCCCGGCGCATCTGGCGCCACTGCAGGTATGTATCCAGGTCAATACCGATGGCGGGCCGACCAAGGCTGGCGTCACACCTGAGGCGTTGCCGGAACTGGCGCGCGCGATCAGTCGTCTGCCCCGGCTTCGTCTGCGCGGACTGATGACGATCCCCGAGCCTGCCGCCGATTTCACATCGGCATGTGCGCTGCATGCACGTGCGCGTGCGCTCTTCGATGCGCTCAACGCGCAAGGGCTGGCGCTGGACACCTTGTCGATGGGGATGAGTGCCGATGTCGAGGCGGCGATTCACGCGGGCAGCACCATGGTGCGTGTGGGAACCGCGATTTTTGGTGGGCGCACACGGACCACGGCCTGACACGTTTTTGCCAACTGGCCGCACCGGCTGCGACAAGCGCCGCGCGGCGCTTGTCGCAGCCGGTGTTCTTGTCAGGGCTTGCTGGCGCCGACCGGCTTGATCGCGCCGCATTCGGTTGACAACCACTTGCCCTGGCTTTCCATGGTCATTTTTTCGGACTTGCCGGAGGCCGAGGTGTTGACCGTCATCTTCGAGGTATAGGCCTGCGGGCTGACAAAGGTCACCTCGCCTTCGCCGCTCGAAGGCGGCTTGGTGCAGCTGAAGGCGAATTTCATCGTGTTGCCGCTGCGCGGTGATGAGGTGCTTTTGCAGTCCCCCTGCTGCGCGGGGATCTCGTTGCGCTCGACCATTTCTTTGGTCATGCAGACCTTGACGCTCATGCCGCCGGGCCCGCCGGCACCGATGCCCACACCTTGCTTGCCCATCATGTCCTGCATCATCTTGCGTTGTTCGGGTGTCATGGATGCCATTTGCTGCTGCATCTGGGCCATGGCTTTTTCCATTTCGCCAGAGCCGCTCTGCATCCTGGTCTGCATTTCCCACAGCCCCGGCTTCATCGTCTGGGCCTGGGCGCCAAAGGCAAGTACGCCAAGCAGGCAGGCAATCACAAGGATGGACTTCTTCATCGCTTTCCCCAAAAAGGGGGAATTTTCGCAAAGGAGAATGCCCATCGGGTGTGCAATAGTGGTGTAAATCGGGTCTTCGTTGAAGGTCACGTCAGGCGCAGATGGGTGGAATTGACAACTTCCTCCATCACTGCGTAGGTCCGCGTCTCGCGCACGCCGGGCAATTGCCACAGCACTGTTCCGGCAAAGCTGCGGTAGGCATCCATGTCGGCCATGCGGGTCTTGAGCAGGTAGTCGAAACCACCGGCGACCATGTGGCACTCCATGATTTCACTGCGCACCTGCACTGCGGCCTTGAACGCCTCGAAAACATTGGGCGTGGTGCGGTCGAGCAACACCTCGACGAAAACCAGCATGCCGCGACCGAGTTTGTGCGGATTGAGCCGCGCCTCGTAACCCAGGATGTAGCCGTCACGGGTCAGTCGCTGCACCCGCGCCAGCACGGCGGTCGGCGACAAGGCCACGCTCTCGGCCAGCTTGAGATTGGAGATCCGCCCGTCATTCTGCAACTCCTGCAGGATCTTGAGGTCGATACGGTCGAGTTCCGGTGTGGGCGAATTCATGGTCAGGACAACCGGTAGGTTTCGAGGTGGATGCTGGTCTCGGAGCTGCTGATGCCACGGATCAGCCGGATGCGTTCGAGCGCTTGCGACAACTCCGACAGATTGGCGGCGCGCAATTCGGCCAGCAGGTCCCATCGACCATTGGTGTCATGCAGCGTGGCCACCGCGGGTTCGCCAAGCAGGCTGGCAATGACCGAGCGCGTTTCATTGCCCTCGACCGCCACCCCCATCCAGGCCCGAATCTCGTTGGGTTGCGCGTCCGGACGCAGCCGGACCGTATAACCCACCACGATTCCCGCGTCTTCGAGCTTGGTGATGCGATTGCTGACCGTGCCGCGCGATACCCCGAGTTTGCGCGCCAGAATGGCCACGCTGGTGCGGGCGTTCTTGCGCAGCAGCGATATCAGTTCACGGTCGATCGCATCCATATGCTTGCCATTTTGACATCGAAACGTGTCATATCGTCAAGAATGTGACGTTTGGCTTGCAGTATTGGCGATTTACATTGCCACGGGACCGGGAGAGACTGGTGCCGTTCCATTCCGGTTCCACCGTATTGCCTGCAGGAGGCCCTCACCATGAAAACCCGTTCAACACCCATCCGTACCCGCTTCCTCAGCCCCGCCGATGTGGCCAGCATCGTGCAACACCAGGGCCTGGCGCAGTCGCTGCGCGGCATGCTGGACGCCATCCATGCCGACTACCTGCGCTGGCAGGATTTCGACAAGAACGCCCGTGTCGGCAACCACTCACCGGTTGGCGTCATAGAGTTGATGCCGATCGCCGACGCCACGACCTATACCTTCAAATGTGTCAATGGCCATCCGGGCAATACCCGGCTTGGACTGCCGACCGTCATGGCTTTTGGCGTCATGTGCCGGGTCGATACCGGTGTGCCGGAATTCTTCAGCGAGTTGACGCTGACCACTGCGCTGCGCACCGCGACCATGTCGGCGCTGGCGGCACGTGCGCTGGCCCGCCCGGACAGCCGCTCGATGGCGCTGGTCGGCAACGGCGCGCAAAGCGAATTCCAGGCGCTGGCGTTTCACCACCTGCTGGGGATTGATGAAGTGCGCCTGTTTGACACCGATCCCCGGGCGACCGACAAGCTGGTGGCCAATCTGCGCCAAAGCGCGATCCGCGTGCGGCGCTGTGCCAGCGCGGCGGAGGCCATACACGGTGCCGATATAGTGACGACCGTGACCGCCGACAAAACCAACGCCACCATCGTCACGCCGGACATGGTCGAATCTGGTATGCATTTCAATGCCGTGGGAGGCGACTGCCCGGGCAAGACCGAGCTGCATGCCGACGTGTTGCGGGCCGCGAAGGTGTTCGTCGAATACGAGCCGCAGACCCGCGTCGAGGGCGAATTGCAGCAGATGCCGGCCGACTTTGCCGTCACCGAACTCTGGCAGGTGCTCCAAGGCCACGCCGCGGGCCGCACGCACGCCGACCAGGTGACGGTGTTCGATTCGGTCGGTTTTGCGCTGGAGGATTTCTCGGCGCTGCGTTACCTGCGTGACTGCGCACAGCAGCTGGGCATTGGCCACGATCTGGCGCTGATCCCGCCATTTGGCGACCCCAAGAACCTTTTCGGCCTGATCGACAGTCTGGCGCAGGTGCCGCATCGCGGGGTGATTGCACCTGTCGCTGGCCCGGTGCTGGACGAGGCCACGGTGTGACCGATTCCAGGCCTCTGGCCGCTGCCATTGGCGGTGTCAGCCTGATCGGCGCGCCGACCGATATTGGCGCGGGCACGCTTGGCGCCCGCATGGGCCCGGCGGCGCTGCGTGTGGCGGGCATCGCCCAGGCGGTGGCGCAGTTTGGCATAGACGTGCGTGACTGTGGCAACCTGGATGGGCCGGCCAACCCCTGGCAGGACGCCGTCGACGGGTTCCGGCATCTGCCTGAAGTGGTCGCCTGGAACCGCTTGTTGCACGACGCGGTATTTGCCGAGCTCTCCGATGCCCGGCTGCCGATCGTGCTCGGTGGTGACCACAGCCTGGGCATTGGTTCGATCAGCGCAGTGGCACGCCACTGCCGCGAGCGCGGCAAGAAGCTGCGGGTGTTGTGGTTCGACGCCCACGCCGACTTCAATACCGCCACACTGACACCCAGTGGCAATATCCATGGCATGCCGGTGGCCTGCCTGTGCGGCCAGGGGCCGCAGGAGTTGGTGGAAATCGGTGGCCACGTGCCGGCGCTGCATCCGCGCGAGTTGCGCCAGATCGGTATCCGCAGCGTCGATGCAGGCGAGAAGCGCCTGGTGCATGACATGGGGATCGAGGTATTCGACATGCGCTACATCGACGAGATGGGCATGCGCCACACGATGGAACTGGCGTTGGCGCTGGTGGATGCCAACACCCACCTGCATGTCAGCCTGGACGTCGATTTCCTGGACCCGGACATTGCGCCCGGTGTCGGCACCACCGTGCGCGGCGGACCGACTTACCGCGAAGCGCAGCTGTGCATGGAAATGATCGCCGATACCGGCCGGCTGGCGTCGCTCGACCTGGTCGAACTCAATCCTGCGCTGGACATCCGCAATCAGACTGCCGAACTGGCCGTCGATCTGATCGAAAGCCTGTTTGGCAAAAGCACCTTGATGCGCAAGGCAGGAGCCGCACGCCAATAGGTGGTGGCAGGAAACCCGGACGGGCGCCCGGCTCGGCGTTCAGCCGCCCTTGTGCGGGCGCTTGCCGGGGTTTTTCTTGCTGCGCGTGGCGGTGCCGCGCTCAAGGCTGACCTTCTGGCCGTGGGTCACGGGCATGGAGAAACCCTTGGTCGGGACCGGGCGGGGGGTCGCCAGGCGGTCGGCTTCGGTACGGATGGCTTTGGCCATGATGAATAACTCCAGAAAATTCAGTACAACCTGCTATTAGGCCACAGGCAGCGCCCTGTCGAACAAATCTTTGTCGATGTGCATGCGCAGGCGCCGCTTCCCGATAGCTGCGCCGGTCGGGCAATGCTCAACCGAGCAAGTCCATATCGACCTCGCCAACCTTGTCGCGCAGGGCGCTCGCGCGCTGGGCCCGCTGCGCGCGGGCCTGGCCATCGGGCAGCATGGCCGACATGATCGCGCCCAGACCTTCTTGCAGACGATCGCGTTGTGCGGTATCGGCGAATTCGAAAATCCGCATATGGGTCCACGGCGCGTCTGCTCGCCGATCGATCAGCGTGGCAAACCGCGCCAGAACGCCTTCACGCTGCGCCGCATGGTCGATTGGCTCCACCTCGTTGCGCAGGTAGTCGGTGTAGGCATCGAACTGCCCCGGCCGGGCGCGCCAGTAAATGACTTTGGCGCATGTCGGTGTGGTCATGGGTTGGTCCAGGAATGCGGTAAATGGACGTTTATAACGTCTGTCAGAGTTGCGCGTGAAACAGCAGTTGTGGCCGGTGATCGGTTAGAGTGTGCACAAATGCGGTGTGCGGTTACACCGGTCATCAATCCGATTTTGGAGGTTCAATGGGCGTTCAGCTGTTGCAGGATATTTATCTTTTCAAGGACTTCCCGCCCAAAGAGCTTGACGAACTCAGCGGCAAGGGTGCCGTCAGGACTTTCAACAGGGATGACCTGATCTTCTCGGAGGGCGACAAGGCCCAGTCCCTGTTCGTGATCCGGCATGGCACGGTGCATATCCGCCATTCGGGCAAGAAGGACGACGTCGATCTGGTGCAGCTGGGCACCGGCGCCCATCTGGGCGAGATGCCGTTTGTCAATGATGAGCCGCGCTCGGCCTCTGCAGTGGCGCTTGAGCGCTCGGAACTGCTGGAGATCCGCTATGACGCGTTGCAGGCGCATCTGGACAAGTACCCCGCGACAGCGGTGAAGTTCTATCGGTCACTGGCGCATTTCCTGGCCGGCCGCCTGCGTGCCACGACGCTGGATCTGTCGTTCTCGCGCGAGCGGAACCTGCGCCTGTTCTAGCACGCCTTGCGCCGCGGGGTCACGCGCGAGCAGCGCGCGGCGCCGGCGCGAAAAGCTGTCGCGCATGGTGGCCCAGTCCTTGCGCCACGCTGGCGAAGCGATGGCCACGTACCAGCTGCGCGGCCGGAAACTGGGCGGCGATCTGTCGGGCCAGCGGCGCAAGTCCGGTCGAGCCGCCGGTGAAGTACACCGCGTCAAGCTGATCGACTGCCACGCCCGCGATTGCCAGCGTATGGCGTGCCGCTTCGGCGATACGCGCCATATCGGCGTGCAGGCATGCGATCACACCTGCCTCGTCGACCTCGATCTCCAGGTCCCGCTCCAGTCGGTCCAGGACAATCCGTGTCGTGCGGGTATCGGCGATGGCGATCTTGGCGTCTTCCGCCTTTGCGGCCAGCACATGGCCAAGCCGTTGCTGCACGACCACCATCAACCTTTGGTAATGGCGCAGGTCGGCGTAAAAAGGCTTCATCGCCCGCAACTCCGCAACCCGGTTCGGGCCATACACCGTGTTGATCAGATGCCAGGTCGCCAGGTCGAAATACACCTTGTTCGGCACTTCCCGTCCTTGCGGTCCCAGGCCCTTGTAGCCGCAGGTCGGCAGCACGTGCGCGAGTTCGACCTGGCGGTCAAAATCGGTGCCCGCAATATGCACGCCGTGGTTGGCCAGGATGTCCTTGCGCCGATCCACAGACAGGCGTCGGTCCGGCCCGACCCGTACCAGCGAGAAGTCCGAGGTGCCGCCGCCGATATCGGCAACCAGCACCAACTGCTCGCGATCGACGGTGGCTTCATAGTCCAGGGCGGCGGCGATCGGTTCGAACTGGAACGAGATCTCCTTGAATCCGACCTGGCGTGCGGCATGTTCCAGCGCTGACTGGGCCGCCCGGTCGCGCACCGGATCGTCATCGACAAAAAACACCGGCCTTCCCAGCACGACCTGGTCCAGCACATGCCCGGCATGGCGCTCGGCCATCTGCCTGAGGTGACGCAGGTAGCTGCCGATCACATCGAGGTAACGCACCGCATGGCCGCCACCGATGTCGGTGGCCTGCTCGGCCAGGCTCGATCCCAGGATGCTCTTCATCGAGCGCATCAGCCGCCCGTCGATCCCTTCGACATAGGCGGCGATCGCCGCGCGTCCATAGGTTCGCACGGGTTCCTGGAATGCCGCCACGTCTTCCACCGCATAAAAAACCGCAGTCGGCATGCTGGTGTGGCCCGGTTCGAGCTCGACCAGTGTCACGCCCTGGGCATCGGGCAAGGCAATGGCGGAATTGGAAGTGCCGAAATCGATGGCGCAGCAGCGGGTCATGTTCGGGGCGTGTCGCACGTAGCAGGGCGACCGGTGCGCCGCAGAAGAAGAGCCGGCGATTCTAGAACCATCACCAGGCCATCGTGTCCCGCTTTCGACACAGCCGGCGCGATCCCGGCACCCGTCGCACAAGCGTCGACCGCAGGCCGGGCATACTCATGGTCGCCATGACCCTTCCAAAACAGACGCGCGCACCGAAGAGCGCCGCGGTCGTGTCCCCCGTCATCATCGCCATCGTGCTCTCCGTCGGGGCTGCGATATCCCTGGGCATCACCCGCTTTGCGTATGGCCTGCTGCTGCCACCGATGCGCGACGACCTGGGCTGGAGTTATGCGCTGGCCGGTGCCATGAACACCAGCAATGCCGCCGGTTATCTGCTGGGCGCCTTGCTGACCCCGCTGTTGCTGCGCCGCGCCAGCCCGGGCGCAGTGATGCTGGCCGGGGCCCTGGCGGCGAGCGTGTTGATGGCGCTGTCGGGAATGTTCACCGACACCGGAATCTGGCTGCTGCAACGTCTGGCAGCGGGCGTCACCAGCGCGCTGGTGTTCATCACCGGTGGGCTGCTGGCGGCGCGCCTGGCGGCCGGCGAACCGGCGCGGGCGGGATGGCTGATCGGCTTGTATTACGGCGGCACCGGCCTGGGCATCAGCCTGTCGGCGCTGGTGGTTCCGATCGCGTTGCACAGCGCCGCAGGTCAGCCGCATGCATGGGCCTTCGCCTGGGCCGCGCTGGCGGTCCTGTGTTTCGCCGGCACCGGCCTTTTGCGCTGGGTGGTGCGCCAGCGTGATGCTGCCGGCAACAGCGCTTCGCCTGGCGCCACGTCGGGCACGGACGTGCCACCGGCGCGGTTGCCGCTGCGCCGTTTTGCACTGGTGTTGGCCGGCTACGGCATGTTCGGCATGGGGTACATCGGCTACATGACCTTCATCGTGGCCTTGTTGCGCGAGCAGGGCATGGCCGGCAACACCATCATGGCCTTTTACGCCTTGCTCGGAGTTGCCGTGATGGCCTCGCCCCGCCTGTGGGCCGGCCTGCTCGACCGCCACCGCGACGGCCGGCCACTGGCGCTGCTCAACGCCTTGCTCGGTGCTGCGACGCTGGCGCCGGCGCTGAGCGGCGCCTGGCCCGTGGTGCTGGCCTCCGGCGTGTTGTTCGGCGCGGTGTTCCTGTCGGTCGTGGCCTCGACCACGGCCTGGGTCCGGCACAATCTGCCGCCGGCCCAGTGGGCGGCGGGTATCGGCGCCTTCACCATCGTGTTCGCTGCCGGCCAGATCGTCGGCCCCACGGTGGTGGGCTGGATCGCAGACGGCCCGGGCGGCCTCGCGCGCGGTTTCATCGTGTCGGCACTGGCGCTGTGGCTCGGTGCCATGCTGGCGTTGGGACAACGCGCGCTGAGCGCCACCGACCGATGAGCCCGGGCCACTGCGCCATGCGCTGAGCGGCGCTCCTTTGGCGGCGCATTCGCCGTCAAACGGGACACGTCAACTTCGGGCGCATCGGACATGGCTATCTTGGGGCCACCCAGCGGCCCCCGCAACCGATGCCCGTTACACTGATCCGCCGTACTGGCTCCCCTATGTCCTTCACCGATTTTGCCCTGGCCCCTGACCTTTTGCGGGCGACGACCGGCTCGGGTTACCTGGTGGCGACACCGATCCAGCAGGCGGTGATTGCGGCTGTGTTGTCGGGTACCGATGTGCTGGGAATCGCGCAGACCGGCTCGGGCAAGACCGCCGCTTTTGTATTGCCACTGCTGCAGCACCTGCTGCAGGCGCCAGCCAGGCCCGATCGCCATGTGCGTGCGCTGGTATTGGTGCCGACCCGCGAACTGGCGACCCAGGTGGCCGAAACGGTACGCACGCTGGCGCGTTTTCTGGCGGCACCCCCCAAGCTGGTGGCACTGTTTGGGGGGGTGTCGGTCAACCCGCAGATGTTGCGCCTGCGCGGCGGTGCCGACATCGTCGTGGCCACGCCAGGGCGGCTGCTCGATCTGGTCGACAAGAACGCTGTTTCGCTGACTGCGCTGCAATGGCTGGTGCTCGACGAAGCCGATCGCATGCTCGATGCCGGATTTGCCGACGAACTCGCGCGCGTGCTGGCCTTGTTGCCGCCTCAGCGCCAGACCCTGTTGTTTTCGGCCACGATGCCGCCGGCCGTGGAGCAACTGGCGCAGGCCTTGATGCGTGCGCCATTGCGGGTACAGATCGCCGACGACGCGTTGACCGTGCCCGATATCGTGCAGCGCGCCATAGCGGTCGATCCGGTGCAGCGCACGCAGTTGCTGCGCCAGCTGATCAAGGACCATGCCTGGAAACGGGTGCTGGTGTTTGTCGCAACCCAGCATGCTGCCGAGACGATTGCCGCCAAACTCTATGCCAACGGCGTCTACGCCACGCCTTTCCATGGCGGGTTGAGCCAGGGTGGGCGCACCCAGGTACTGGAGGAGTTGCGCAACGGGCAGTGGGATGTGGTTGTCACCACCGACCTGGCCGCGCGCGGGCTCGACATTGCACAACTTCCGGTGGTGGTGAACTACGACCTGCCGCGTTCGGCGGTCGATTATGTGCACCGCATCGGGCGCACCGGTCGTGCCGGCGCCAGCGGACTGGCGCTGAGTTTTGTCAGCGGGTCGACCGAGGCGCATATGCGGCTGATCGAAAAACGCCAGGGCATGCAGCTCGCGCGCGAAGTGATTGCAGGCTTTGAGCCCAAGCAGGTGGTGCAGCCGGATCTGGCGCCGGTTCCCGGTACCGGCGGTATCAAGGGCACGCGGCCGAGCAAGAAGGACAAGCTGCGTGCACTGGGGCAGCAGCAGGGTAGCGCGAAGCCGGGCAGCGGTACCGATGGGTTCTGAACCGGCGCGCTGCAGCCGCGCTGGTGAGATTGAGCGGGAGCAGGTGCCGGTCGCCGGCCAATAACCTAGTGGGTGTTGCCGCTGGCCGTGTTGTCAACCGCGGTTGCAGGGGAGATCGCTGCGTCGACCGAGACGATCGCATCAGCATTGGCAACGGTTGCGCCGCCGGGCTCGACAGGTTCCGGCCGTGGCGGGCGTTGCCCCGGCTTGGACAGCAACTCCACATAGACATGCGTCGCACCAGCGGTGGCCGCAGCGTCGATCTTGCGCACCAGGTCGGGCAGCGGTGTGGTTTCGGCGCTGTCTGCGGTCAGGCCGAAGCGGCAATCGAAGTCCAGAAATTCAACGCCTTCGGGCAGCGGCTTGCGCCGCTCGCGCTTGAGGTACTTGCGGATTTCGTGTTTGACAGCGTCCAGCACGCGGTCCGGATGCAGCTTGGGTTGGGTCAGGGGGAAAGTTTTCTTCATGGGTGATGGTAGCGCGCTACAGTGGTCCTCTTCATCCACAGGGAACAACGCCATGGCACGCACCAATGTCTGGGCCGAGAAAGTGCTGGCGCTGATCCGCTCGGGCAACAGCGCCGCTGCCGTGGCGCAGATCAAGGTCGCGCCCAGCGTCAAGGACCTGCGCGCCTTGCAGTCCGCGATGATCGTGCACCGGCTTCAGGGGCGCTGGGCGCCGGTGGACACTGCCATCGCCGACAACCTCGACCTGCTTTCTGCGCCGCGGCTGCACCGCGCACCCTGAGCGCTCGCGGTCCGACACGTTCGCCCGTTCGCTGAACCTGTCGCGCTGCGCGCGCCGAAACCGCAGTTGATGCCTGTCTGCCCCTTGGGGCTGCGACGCCGGTGCACGGCTGCGCGGCGGCTTTGCCACGCCGGCACGTGCTGCCGCAAAACCTGAGGTTCAGCCGGGATGGGCCTGTCGTCGGCAAGGTCTTGCATAAGCATGCCTTGACAATAATTGCCTAGGCAACTATATTTTCACCTTTCCCCGCCTCCCTTTTTCACCCCGTGCCAGCCCATCCGCCCAAGACCCGCGCCAGCGCTGACAGCAAAGTCAAGGCCAAAGCCAGGACCGGAACCGGGGCTGGCGCCAAAACGCCGCCGCCTGCCGCCGCCATCGCTGCGACGGCAGCACCTTCGGCCGCCTCTCCCGACGCGGCTGGCACCAGCTTGCCCAGGCCACAAGCCTACTTTTACCGGCCCTCGGCATATGCGGTCAACGACAGCGTCGGTTTTCTGATGAAGCACGTGATGATGTCCAT
>JAGPBF010000251.1 GCA_018063505.1 Rhodoferax sp. | reverse complement strand
GGCCTGGCGTTGATCCTGCATCTGACGCGCCGACGCCGCAGCGGCATGTCGGCCGCTGGCCCCGCAGCGCAGTCCGTCAGCACGGTCTGAAGGAGAACACTGCATGACACTCACCCGCCAACTATGGATCGCGCTGCTGGCACTTGCCACAGTCTGGGCCAGCACCGCGCACGCGGCGACCAGCACTTTCGACGACCTGCCACTGGCTCCAGAGAGCCACTACGATCCGGGCGTTGTCGGCAACGGCAGCGGCGCATTCCCGTTTGGCAGCGGCGACGCAAGCTTCAACCACCGGTTCGACGACTATGGCTTTGCTGGCTGTTGCTCATCGGGCTGGACCTATTCCAACCAGACCGACACCCGCACGCCAGGCTTTGGCAACCATTACAGCGCCAACACCGGGGGCGGGCAGGGGGGCTCGTCGAACTATGCCATCGCATTCCTGGGCATGGCGCAGGCCGATTTCGCTGCGGCCACCGTGATCGGCGGTGCGTGGTTCACGAATACCACCTACGCCACGCTGTCCATGCGCGACGGTGACAGTTTTGCCAAGAAGTTCGGCGGAGACAGCGGCAACGATGCCGACTTTTTCAAGCTCACCATCACCGGCTTCAACGGCAGCGCCAGCACCGGCGCGGTGGACTTCTATCTGGCCGACTACCGCTTCGCCGACAACACGCAGGACTACGTGGTGTCGCAATGGTCGTTCGTCAGCCTTTCCAGACTAGGCGCGGTCACCCGGCTGGATTTCTCGCTCACTTCCTCGGACAACGGTGACTACGGCATGAATACGCCGGCTTACTTTGCGATGGACACGCTGGCGCCGGTACCTGAACCTCAGCAGGCCTTGATGCTGCTGGCAGGTCTGGTCGCGATCGGTGGTGCGGTGCGCCGGCGGCGCGCCAATCGCAGCTAGCAAGGGCTGGCGAAGTATGCGTTGCCCCGCAAAAACGCGGCAGGCGCCCGTGCGTGTGGCCTGCGGCAAAGTCACGGCATGGCAGCTCGCGCTGGTGTCGCTGGTCCTGGTCGCAACCCATGCCCATGGCCAGACCGAGAATCTGATGCGGCTGCCCGAAGTCATCGTCACGGCGCCGAGCCCGGACCGCAGCCTGCGGCGCACGCCCCACGGCGTATCGGTGATCACGGCAGCTGACATCGCACAGTCTGCCGCTACGACACTCACGGGTTTGCTCAGCTTGCAGGCCAATCTGAACCTGCAGAGTTACTACGGCAATGACAAGAACGCCGGCATCGACATGCGCGGCATGGGTGCCACGGCCGGCAGCAATGTGCTGATTCTGGTCGACGGCGTTCGGCTCAATGAACTCGACCTCTCCGGCGCTGACCTCAGCACCGTACCGCTGTCACAGATCGCGCGCATCGAGATCGTGCGCGGCGGCGGGTCGGTGCGGTATGGCGACGGTGCGGTGGCCGGTGTCATCAACATCATCACCAAGCGGGCACAACCCGGCGCGACGCGCGCGCAGCCCGAACTGGATCTGGAACTTGCGCGCGGGTCTTACGGCTTGCGCGATGGCCGACTCCATCTGCGCGGCAGCGCCGGACCCCTGGGCCTGAGTCTGAACCTCAGCGAAAGTGACACGGACGGGTTTCGCCAGAACAGCCGCCTGTATTCCCGCAACGCATCGGGCGAGATGCGGCTTGTGGCGCCGGCCGGACTCGACTTTCTGGAAGCCTGGGTGCGTGTGGCGGACCATGCCGATCGCAATGGCTTCCCCGGACCGGTCAGCGCAGCCGACTTCGCCGCCGGCAGCGCGGCACGGCGCGGCACCGCAACACCGCTGGACGATGGCGACACACGCGACAAGGTCTATACCGCCGGCCTGTTCATGGATTTTGACCGTGCCGGAAGATGGGAAATGCAGACCACCTACCGCGACAGGGTCAGCAATTTCATTCTGGGCTTCAACCCGCTGTCGCCGCGCAGCGACCAGCAATCCACCATCACCTCCAGCCGACGCGAGCTGCAACTGCGCTACGACGTCGACATCCAGGCGTTCGGCCACACCCATACCTTGGGCGCCGGCATGCAATCGCAGTCGGGCGAGTACGCCCGCTATTCCAACGGGCGCGCGGTACCCGAGCAATCGGGGCAAAAACACGGAGCAGTCGATTCACGCGGCCGGTTCATCACGGCCACTGTTCGCGCGACCGACAAGCTGGCCTTCAATGCCGGCGCGCGCATCAACCGCTTTTCAACCGATCTGCGTGACGCGCGCTACACCCGCAGTTGCGCTTTCAATCCGTTTCCGATCCGGGTCTGTACGCCATATGCTTTCGCGCCGCAAGGCGGGCTTGCCGGCAACTGGACCAACCGCGCCGCGGAATGGGGGATCACCTGGGACGTGACACCGGCCCTGACGGCATTCGCCAGCAGCAGCAGGCATTTCCGCAATCCCAATCTGGACGAGTTGGCAGCGGCGGCGATCGACCTGCGTCCCCAGAGTGGTGGCACTACCGAACTGGGCGCACGCTGGACACCCGCCGCTGCGCTGGAGCTGTCGGGGACGCTGTTCAAGATGCGTAACCGGGACGAGATCTACTATGGCGCCGACCCGGCATCGGGCTTGAGCGAGAACCGCAACTATCTGTTGCCGACCCAGCGTACCGGTGTTGAACTTGAAGCGCGCTGGAAAGCCACGCCCCGACTCGATCTGAACGCCCGGATCGGCCATGTCGTGCCACGCTTCGTCGGTGCCAACGCCGACATCCCACTGGTGCCGCGGACTACCGCCAGCGTACAGGCGCAGTGGCGGCTGGAGCACCAGATGCGCTGGTCGGTGGCGGTGCGGCATGTCGGCGCGCGTTTTGACGGCAACGACTTTGGCAACTATGCATGGCCGCGACTGCCTGCATATACCGTAGTGGACACCGTGTGGCAGAAGGATCTGGGGTCCGCCGAATTGTCGATCGGCATCAACAATCTGTTCAACCGGGCTTACTCCACGCTGGCTTACAGCGCAACCATGTATCCGATGCCCGAGCGCAACATCTACGCGCGACTACGGGTGCATTGGTAGAGCACCGCGCGGGCAAACGATGCCGCGCGCTCGGGTGCTACATGGGTCAGCGGCGCCCGCTGGCGGGAGACGTCGGATCAGCAGCGATCACCACCCGTTCGACCAGCCGGTCATCACCCAGCACGATCATGGCAAACAGCAGTTCATCCAGATTGCCGGCCTGCGCGGTACGACGCCCGAGCAAGGCGGTGCATTGCGGATCGAGCACGATGAAGTCGGCCTCGCAGCCAGGCTGCAGATTGCCGATCACGCCGCCAAGCCCCAGCGCGCGCGCCGCCCCTGCGGTGTGTTGCCACCACAATTGCTGCGGGCTCAAGCTCAGGCCGCTCTTGGTCTGCCCTTCGCGCCCGACGTAATACGCCGCCAGCATGGTTTGAAACGGCGACAGCGAAGTGCCACCACCGACGTCGCTGGCCAGTCCATAACGAAATCCCACCCGATCGGCTCCGGCGTAATCGAAAAATCCGCTGCCCAGGAACAGGTTGCTGGACGGGCTGACGGCTGCGGCAGCGCCGGTGTCGCGCATCAACGCGCGGTCTTCATCGTCGAAATGGATGCAATGGGCATAGATGGCGCGCTCACGCATCAGGCCGAAATCGTCGTACACGGCCAGGTAGGAACGTGATTGCGGGAACAGCTCGCGTGCCCAGGCAACTTCGTCCTTGTTTTCCGCCACATGCGACTGGATCCAGACATCGGGATAACGCGCGGCCAGTTCGCCTGCGCCGCGCAACTGCGCCGCGCTGCAACTGGGCGCGAACCGCGGCGTGATCGCATAACCAAGTCGGCCCTTGCCATGCCAGCGCCCGATCAGCGCCTCGGTATCGCGCAGGCTCTGCACCGTGTCGTCACGCACGCCATCGGGCGAATGGCGGTCCTGCAGCACCTTGCCGCAGATCATGCGCATCCGGCGACGCTGCGCCTCGGCGAAAAATGCCTCGACCGAGGTTGGGTGCGAGGTGGCGAAGGTGAGCGCCGTGGTCACGCCGTTGCGCACCAGTTCGGTCAGGAAGAATCCCGCGGCATCGGCACTGTGGGCAGCATCGGAGAAGCGGGCCTCCTGCGGGAAGGTGTAGTTTTCCAGCCAGGGCAGCAGCCCGCTGGCCGGCGAGCCGATCACGTCGATCTGCGGAAAATGCACATGCATGTCGACGAATCCCGGGGCGATGATGCGTCCGGGCAGGTGCTCCAGCGGAACACCCGCATATTGCCCGATCAGCGTGTCATGGTCACCGACAGCCAGTATCCGCTCGGTTCCCGAAGCGTCGGCGGCAACGACAAGCAGGCCGTCCTTGTCGAACGCGGCTTGTTGCTGTGCGTCGAATCGCAGAATGGCGGCACGATAGGCTTTCATGGTTGCAGAGCTTACCGAAGAAATCGCAGCAGCAGCATATGGCCAAAGCCATACCCTGCATCGCAATCCCGGCGGCCAGCGACAACAGACCACGCCTGCGGCCGACAGACAGCCCCGACGGACGCCGGACCTGGCCGGAAATCAGGGCCGCATCTGCGGTGCCTGCACGCCCTGCACCAGGAAGTCCATCGCCAGGATCTGGGCATCGGTCAACACCTGCCCGGCGGAAATGGCGGTGTGCCCGGCGTTGTCGAGCACCGGTTGCGCGCCGGCGCGGAATACCTGCAGGCGGCCGGCCGCGATCTCCTTTTGCCGCGCCAGCACTTCCTGCTGCACCGACTTTGGCGCACGGGTGCCGAAATCCCCGACCCGCACCATGCCTTCGCGGATGCCGCCCCAGACATTGCCGGTGGTCCAGCTGCCGTCGAGAACCGCCTTGGCACGACGTGTGTAGTAGGCCCCCCACTCGTGCGTCACCGCGACCAGCTGGGCCTGCGGCGCCACGGCACGCATGTCGGAATGGTAGGCCACGGCGTACTTGCCGCGCTCCTGGGCCGCAACCATGACCGCATTGGAGCCGGTATGGAACGCCAGCACATCGGCGCCCTGGTCCATCAGGGCCATGGCCGCGTCGCGTTCACGCGGTGGGTCGAACCAGGTCTGCAACCAGATCACCTTGACCTGCGCCTTCGGGTTGACCGAACGCATGCCCAGCGTGAACGCATTGATGCCCTGCAACACCTCGGGGATCGGAAAACCCGCCACATAACCAGCCGTGTTGCTGGTTGTCACCCGGCCTGCCGCAATGCCGGCCAGGTAGCGGCCTTCGTAATACCGTGCGTTGGCTACCGCCACGTTGGCTGCGGTCTTGTAGCCGGTGACGGATTCGAATCGCACCGCCGGGAAGTCGCGCGCGACTGCCAGCGTTGGCTCCATGTAGCCGAAGCTCGGCGTGAAGATC
>JAGPBF010000075.1 GCA_018063505.1 Rhodoferax sp. | reverse complement strand
GGGCGATGTCAGCGCCGAGACCACAACCAGCGGCAGCCCCGGATATTCGCGCGCCAGCTCGGCGAGCCGGAAACCGCGCTCCATGCCCGGCATGTTCAGGTCTACCAGTCCAAGCCTGATGATGGGGTGCTGGTGCAGCACGCGCATCAGCGAATGCCCGTCTTCTGCTTCCAGGAAACTCACCTTGCCCAGAATGGCGGTGAGCAGCAGCTTGATGCCGTCACGCACAAGGGCATGGTCATCGGCTACCAGGACGACAATGTCCCGGGACGGCAAATCGGACATGGGCGTAGCGTTTTTCATGAGCGGCAGGTATGGATGTTCACGCGATGCGGTGCCGCTGATCCCGCCACCATGCATGCATCGTTGCAGTTCGCGCAAAAGCGTCATGCCACTGCGGGGGAATCGGCAGCCTGCGGGCCATGGATAATCGGTCAAACGATTGCCGTCGTCTTCGCGCACAGTGCAGGGAACCCTTGCAATCCGCGCGCATCACCGCGAAATCCAGGAAACAGCCATGCTCGTCGAGTGGTCCACTGCAGCCGTGTCGCCCCCAAAGCGTTTTGAGGAATGGCGCGAAGTATGCTGTCAGCAGGTTTACGCGCTGACCCCGGAACGGAGCGCGCGCGAGCCGTTCAACGGGCAGCTGCGGCTGCATCGTGCCGGTGCGCTGGATGTGGCCGACATCCGGTGCGACGGCCATCTGGTGCAGCGCCGACCCCAGGACATCAGCACATGCCCCAGCGATACCTATTACATCTACATGCAACTCGAAGGCCGCGCCTGGTTCGAGCAGGGCAGACGCCATCAGGTGACCGAGCCAGGTGACATCATCATCGCGGACCCGAACGTCGCGTTCAATACCGGCACGGATGGCACATTCAACTTCCGGCTGTGGCGGCTCGAGCGTTCACGGCTGGAGCCGCTGCTTGCGCGACAGATGACCGCGCTGCCGATGATCAAGGTCAGCCGCAACCAGGGCGAGGGTGCGCTGATCAACAGCTGGCTCGACGCTTTGCTGCGCAATTACGCCACGCTTTCTGGCGGCGGCCTGGACCTCGCCTTTGGCACCCTATGCGCGCTGGTGGCCAATATGGCGGGGCTGGCCCCTGAGATGCATGAGCACGGTCGGCTCGGCCGCCGTGCTGCACAATTGCAGCGCGTGTTGCGGCAGATCGAGTTGCGTGCTGCCGATCCGGATCTGAGCCCCGCGACAATGGCGGCCGAGTTGGCACTGTCACTGCGCGCGCTGCACCAATTGTTCGAGCTGGCCGACAAGACCTTCCATGAACACCTGACGCAGGTGCGCCTTGCCAAGGCGCACGATCTGCTGCACGACCCGGCGTTCAGTCATTTGAGTACGACCAATATCGGTTTTGCAGCCGGTTTTCGGGAAACGTCGACTTTTTATCGCCGTTTCAAGTCTCGTTATGGCGCAGCGCCGGGTGAATTCAGGGCCACTTAGCTAGACCCCGGCCAGCGAGCGCAGGCCGCCCGGATCCACCAGGTTCACGACCCGGCCCGATCCGCTGATCAGGCTGCGTTCGCGCAGGTGGCGCAACACACGCGACAAGGTCTCCGGTGCAATCCCCAGTTGCGCCGCGATCAGGCGCTTGCGTTGCTGCAGCATCACCGCCACCGCGCCCTGGGCACTGGTCTGGGCGTGGCGCAGCAACCACTCGGCACAACGCGCCTCGGCGTCCTTGGCCAGCCGGCTGACGGTCAGTTCGGCCTGCTGCCAATGCGCCGCGGCGACGTCGCGCAACATGGTCTGCGCCGATTCCGGCAGGGCCTGCATCCAGGCGGTGAAGTCGGCCAGCGGCAAGCGGCGCAACACCACCGGCGTTTCCGCCACGGCATCGATCAGGCTGGGTCTACCCAGAATGGCGGCCGACGCCTCCAGCCATAGTGGTCCGACTGCCGTTCCCAGCAAATGTGTCAAGCCATCATCTTCCATCAAGCCCAGGGCCAACCGGCCGGAGTCGACGTGGACGACGGCGTCCGCCATCACGGCGCGGCGCAAGACCACAGCACCTGGCTCCAGCGACACCTGGCGGGCGGGAAGTTGGAGCAAGGCATTTGGCAACATGGCTCCCACTGTGCCGCTGAACCCGGGATTTGACATTGAGCAATATCAAATGTGGGGCAGACCGCCGCTGGTCGGGGCTCAAATCACCAGGATTGCCCGGAAGTCATTGACGTTGGTAAACGTCGGCCCGGTGAACACCAGGTCGCCCAGCGGTTCGAAGAAACCATAGGCGTCGTTGCGGTCCAGGAATCGGTCGACTTTCATGCCCAGCGCGGCAGCCCGCGCCAGCGTCTGTGGCTCCACGAAGGCGCCGGCGTTGTCCTCGACACCGTCGATGCCATCGGTATCGGCTGCCAGCGCATAAACCCCCGGCTGGCCCTGCAGCGCCTGCGCCAGCCCCATGCAGAACTCGCCGGCGCGGCCGCCGCGGCCGCGCGCCACACCTTCGGCGCGCGGGCGTATGGTGACCGTGGTCTCGCCGCCACTGAGGATCACGCAGGGCCGTGCAAACGGCTGGTCCCGGCGTGCCACGGCCCGCGCCAGCGCGGCATGCACCTTGCCCACCTCGCGTGACTCGCCCTCGATTTCGTCACTCAGGATGCAAGCCTGCAGACCGGCCGCGCGCGCCGCATCGGCTGCGGCTTCCAGGCTTTGCTGCGGCGTCGCGATCAGGTGCACTTCGTGGCCCTGGAACACCGGGTCGCCCGGCTTGGGCGTTTCCAGCTCGCCAGCCTCGAGCGCGCGCTCCAGCGCTGGCGGCAGGTCGATGCCATAACGGCGCACGATGGCCAGCGCGTCGGCGCAACTGCTGGCATCGGGCACCGTCGGGCCGCTGGCGATGATGCCCGGGTCGTCACCGGGAACGTCGCTGATCGCCAGCGTCACCACCCGGGCCGGTGCACAGGCGGCCGCCAGCTGGCCACCCTTGATGCGCGACAGGTGCTTGCGCACGCAGTTCATCTCCGAGATGTTGGCACCACTGGCCAGCAAGGCCTTGTTGACCTGCTGCTTGCCAGCCAGATCGAGCCCCTCGACCGGCAAGGTCAGCAAGGCCGAGCCACCACCCGAGATCAGGCACAACACCAGGTCTTGCGGGCCCAGCCCCTGCGCCATGGCCAGCATCCGCTGCGCGGCCTGCAGGCCGGCGGCATCGGGTACCGGATGCGCCGCTTCCACCACCTCAATGCGTTGTGGCAGGCCCGCCGCACGCTCCGGGATGTGCTCATAACGGGTCACCACCAGGCCTTCGAGCGGCGCATCCGGCGGCCACAAGGCCTCGACCGCCTGCGCCATCGCCGCCCCTGCCTTGCCGGCCCCGAGCACCACGGTACGCCCGCCGCTGCCGGGCGCGGGTGGCGCCGGAAGATACGCTGCCAGGGCCTGCGCGGGCAAAGCCCGCTTGACCGCCGTGTGGTAGAGATGTTCGAGCAGTGCCCGGGCCTGGGCCTGGTTTTGCGGGATAGTATGCAGGGCAGGCGCTGTGGGTTTCATGCGCCGATTCTGCCAAACCCCCACGCTGCCGGTCGACCCGGCCGGCCGTTCGCCCATGACCAAGACCTTGCTGATCCGCAACGCCCGCTGCATCGCCACCTTCGACGCGCCCGAGCCAGCACGGGGGCGCGAGCTGCGCGATGCATCGGTACTGATCCACGGAAACACCATCGCCGCCATCGGCCCCGCCAGCGAACTGCCGCAGGACGCGGACGAGGTGATCGATGCGCGCGCTCACCTGGTGATGCCCGGCCTGGTCAATACCCACCACCATATGTACCAGTCGCTGACCCGGGCAATACCTGCGGTACAGAATGCCGAGCTGTTTTCATGGCTACGCGGCCTGTACCCGATCTGGAGCGGCCTGACACCGGAGATGGTGCGGGTCTCGACCCAGGTCGCGATGGCCGAGTTGCTGCTGGGCGGTTGCACCACCAGCAGCGACCACCTGTACATCTACCCCAACGGTGTGCGGCTGGACGACAGCATAACGGCCGCGCGCGAGATCGGCATGCGCTTCGTGGCCTGCCGCGGCAGCATGAGCGTGGGACGCTCCAACGGTGGTTTGCCACCGGACGACCTGGTCGAGGACGAGGCCTTCATCCTGAAGGATTCGCAGCGCCTGATCGAGACCCACCACGACAGCGGACATGGTGCGATGGTGCAGATCGCGCTGGCGCCCTGCTCGCCGTTTTCGGTCAGCCGCGACCTGATGCGCGAAACCGCAACACTGGCCCGCAGCACGGGTGTGCGATTGCATACCCACCTGGCCGAGAACGACCATGACGTCGCCTACAGCCGCGAAAAGTTCAATCGCACACCGGCGCAATACGCGCAGGAACTGGGCTGGCTGGGCGACGACGTCTGGCATGCCCATGCGGTCAAGCTCGATGACGAGGGTATATCGCTGTTTGCCGCCACCCGCACCGGTGTCGCCCATTGCCCCTGCAGCAATATGCGCCTGGCCAGTGGTATCGCGCCGATCCGGCGCATGGTCGATGCCGGCGTACCGGTAGGCCTGGGAGTCGACGGTTGTGCCAGCAACGACATGGCGCACTTGGTTTACGAGGCCAGGCAGGCCATGCTGCTGGCCCGGGTCGGCCGTGCACTGGCGCCGCCCGGCCGCGCTGCGACAGGCGCTCCGGTTTATGGCTGTGACCTGGGTCCGGCAGAGATGACAGCACGCGACGCGCTCGCACTGGCCACACGCGGTGGCGCCCAGGTGCTGGGGCGCCGGGATATTGGCCACCTGGCCGTGGGCATGTGTGCCGACCTGGCGCTGTTCGATCTGGAGACGATCGGGTTTGCCGGCGGCGCGGTGCATGATCCGGTCGCAGCGCTGCTGCTTTGCGCCAGTGCGCAGGCCGCCTACACCGTCGTCGATGGACGCATCGTCGTGCGCCAGGGCCGGCTCGAAACCGTCGCGCTGTCGCCACTGGTGGCGCGGCACAACGCATTGGCCCAGATTCTGGCTGGCTGAGCATGCGAACCGGTTACAGTGATACACCTCGCAACGGTCCCTTGTCGACGAAAGCCCGATCCATGCCGATCCCGTCCTGCCACCGATTGCCGCGATCCGACGCGCGCCGTTTCCAGCCATGATGGGATGGTTGTCGCGCCTGTTTTCAGGCCATGCCAACAAGACCCCTGAGGTCCCGAAAGCGCATCGGACCGAACCGGCGCGGGAGCTGTACGTTCCAGCCAACGGTCTGCCAGCCGAGCCTGCACCAGAGGCCGATGCACTGCCAGCCTTCCCCTGGCTGTTCGACTGCGCACCACTGACCGATGCACCCCTGTCAGAGGCTGAACGCGCGGCGCTCGACACCTTGTCCAGGACGCTGGCCTTGCCGGCATTGCCCGACAACCTGTTGCCGCGCGCCGCCGCATTGATCCCGCAGCTGATTGCGCTGGTGCGCCAGACCGACCTGCCCACCCCCGCCATTGCCGAACGCATCGGCAAGGACGCAGTGCTGACCGCCGAGGTATTGCGCCTGGCCAGCAGCCCGTACTACCGGGTTCAGGGTGATGTCAATGACTTGCAGCAGGCGATCAGCCTGATCGGCCTGCAAGGCCTGCAGACCGTGATTGCGCGGGTATTGCTCAAGCCGATCTACCAGGCCGCGCCGGGCCCGCTGAGCGGGCGCGCGGGTCCGCGCATGTGGGACCATTCGGAGGCACTGGCACGCCATTGCGGCATCCTGGCCGAGCAGGCCGGCCTGTCGGCGTTTGACGGCTACCTGGTCGGCATGTTGCACGACACCGGCTGGACCGTGGCGCTGAGCGCGATCGACCGCGCCGGCATCACGCTGGCGGTTCCGCCCTCCCATGCGTTCGCTGCGGTACTCGATGACAAGGTCTATCGGCTGTTCGGACTGGCAGCGCTGCGCTGGGACATCACACCGGGTTTTGCCGCGCTGGCGCGGGACGCCCGGGCCAATGGCATCACAACCGCGCAACATCCGTTGGCGCAGTTGCTGCGGCCGGCACACCAGCACTGCATGGAAGAACTGCTGGCGGCCTGAACCCGACCAGGAGATCCCCCGACAGCCGGTTTGTGCGATCGACGCCGGCAGCGTCAAACCGCCATGTAGCGCCCGGGCCGGTGGTTGACAGCCAATACCAGGTTGAGCACCACCGCACCCAGCACCGACCATGCCACCCGCGGCCCGTCGGCAACCCACAATGCAGCGATGACGATCAGGCAGTCGATCACCATCTGCACCACGCCGGCGCGCCAGCCGAGCCGCTCCTGCAGGTAAAGCACCAACACGTTCATGCCGCCCAGGCTGGCACGGTGGCGGAACAGGATCAGCATGCCGACACCACACAAGGAGCCACCGAGCACCGCCGACAGTCCTGGCGCCAGGTAGTCTATGCCGATGCCATGCGGCAACAAAAGGCTGAACACCGACAACAGGCTCACCGCGGCGAAGGTCTTGAGTGTGAAGTCGCGTCCCATGCGGCGCCACGCGAACAGGTAGAACGGCAGGTTGACCAGAAAGAAGGCCCAGCCGAATTCCAGGCCGGTGGCGTAATACAGCAAAAAGGCCAGACCGGCAGTGCCACCGGTCAGCAGGCCCGCCTTGCCGAACAACACCACGCCCAGCGCAACCATCAGCGTACCGGTCACCAGGGCCTGCATGTCTTCATGCAGGCGATGCCGACCCTGGCCCGTCTGCACCAGTGGCTTCGGTTCGGCCGCCGCTGGCCTCAACGAAGAACGGACCACGGCAGCGGTCGAAGGAGAAGGGGTCATGGCGCCACAATGCAAGAGTCAACAGACCCGGTCAGCGTAACGCCGCCAGCCTGCCGACACCTTGATCCATCTCATGTCCGGTGGAAAACCCGGTCGGTTCAAGTCCGGGCAGGCGCCCTACTCGGTGCTGGCGCCGCCATTGAACCACTGACCTATCAACGCGCGTTCGGCGTCGGTGATGCCGGTTGCGTTGTTCATCGGCATGATGCGGGTCATGACGACCTGCTGGTAGACCGCCAGTGCATGTTGCTTCAATGCCTCGGGCGAATCGACCCGCACGTTTTTCATCTGCAGTTGCGCACCATGGCACATGTAGCAGCGCTGCGCGAGCACCTTCTGCACCTCGGCGTAGGCCACCGGCGCAGGCGCCTTGGCGCCGGCCGGCGCCGCCGGCACAGCCGCCTGTGCCGGCGGTCGCATCCAGACCACGGCGCCGCTGATGACCAGCACACCCATCAGCGCATACGGCCAGGGATGACTGTTGCGCCCCAGCTTGTAGCCATGGCGCATGACAAAGAACTGGCGGATCGCCGCGCCGGCAAACATCATCATGATCAGCACCACCCAGTTGTACGCATGGCTGTAGGTGAAGCTGTAGTGGTTGCTCAGCATCGCGAACAATACCGGCAGCGTGAAATAGGTGTTGTGCACACTGCGCTGCTTGGCCCGCTGGCCGTATATCGGATTCACCGGACGGCCTTCACGCAGATCGCGGACGGTCGTGCGCTGGCCCGGAATGATCACGAACAGCACGTTGGCACTCATTGCCGTGGCAATCATCGCCCCCACCAGCAGGAAGGCGGCACGGCCGGCAAACCAGTGGCAGGCCAGCCACGAAGCAAGGCACACCACCACCAGCACCAGCGCGCCGACGATGGCATCGCCATGGCGGCGCTGGCCAAAACCGCGGCAGATCAGGTCGTACAGGCCATAGAACACCACCAGGAACGACACCGCCACGCTGATGGCGGCGCCGCTGGACCAGTTCACCAGCGATGCGTCTATCAGATAGGTGCGCGCATTCCACAGGTAGGACACGGTGAACAGGGCAAAACCGGTCAACCAGGTGCTGTAACTCTCCCAGTAGAACCAGTGCAGATGCTCGGGCACGACCTTGGGCGCGACCGCATATTTCTGCGGGTTGTAGAAACCGCCGCCATGGACCGCCCACAACTCGCCACCGACACCCATGTCCTTGAGTTCCTTCGATACCGGAGGCACCAGCGAACTGTCGAGAAAGACAAAATAAAACGAGGAACCGATCCAGGCGATGGCGGTGAGCACATGCACCCAGCGCAGCAGCAGATTGGCCCAGTCGAGGTAATAACTTTCCATGTTTCAGTTCTTTCGCGGCGGGCAGCGGCCAGACCACAGGATGGCCTCCTGCTCACCACTGCGGGCGCTGTAAACAGGTACGGGTCGCGAACAAGGGCTACTGGCCGGCCCGGCTCCGCTGCGACATGGAAGCGAAAGTGTATACACATTCAGACGCATTTCAAGACCCCACACGCTGGAGAGGGCTCGGCGCCGCGAGCGAACGCAATTGCAACAACTGTGCCGCCACACCGATGGCGATCACCTCGGGCTCCTTGCCCGGCAGACCTGCGATACCGATTGGGCAGGTGACCCTGGCGAGTTCCGCAGCGCTGAATCCCCGCTCCTGCAACCGGTGCCGGAAACTGGCCCATTTGGTCTTGCTGCCGATCAGCCCGATGTAGGCCAGGTCATCGGTGCGGCGCAGGCGGCGCAGGCAGCTGGCAACGATGTCCAGATCCTCGGCGTGGCTGAAACTCATGATCAGCACATGGCTGCCCGGCGGCAGATCGTCCACGGCCGACTGCACCGGCTCGCTGTGCTCGCACCGTACATTGGTCGGCGGCGCCGGCGGGAACACACTCTCGCGGCTGTCGATCCAGACCACAGCGAACGGTAGACGCGCCAGAACCTCCACCAGCGCCTGCCCGACATGCCCGCCACCGAACAAGGCCAATGGCATGCGGGCACCGGCCAGCCGTTCGCGCAGCGCGGCGGTCGATGCTGCGTCGACCCGCTCCAGGCGCAGAAACATCACGCCGCCACAACACTGGCCCAGACTGGGTCCGAGTGCAAAACGCAGTACGGGCTCCCCGGCCTCGCCTGCCAGGCGCCGACGCGCCAGCGCGATGGCCTGAAATTCGACGTGACCACCGCCAATGGTGCCGACAACAACATCGGCAAACACGGCCATCCAGGTACCGGCGTCGCGCGGAACCGAACCCTGGGTGGAGTCGACCGTGACCCAGACTGCTGGCTCCAGGGCAAGCAGATCAAGCGCAATATCGGCGTGTTTCACGATTGGTTACCGGACAAGGCAGCAAAGAAGCAGGGGGAATACGACACAATCTGGCACAGTATGCCTGCGCCGGCGCGGTGGCCTTGTGCGCTGCTTGTCTTGTCGCCGAGATCCGTTGCCGCCAACCATCGCCCGTTCCCGGAGTCCATCTTGACCAAGCTCACCCGGCCGCTGCTGGCACTGTTCTGCGTTGTCACCGCCCTGCTGGCCAGTTGTACCGCGCCGTCCCGCCCTCCCGCTCCAGGCTCCACACCGGATCCCACCGCACCTGCTCCCACCGTCCCTGTCCCCTCCGTTCCTGCCGACGCGGCGCCGCCGGCGGTGGTGATTCCCCCCGTGAGCGAGTTGCCGCGGGTGTCCAACGCCACGAACGCCAAGGACTACCGGCGTGACGCCGCGCTGCACCTGTATGCCCACAATGCCCAGCGTATCTACAAAGGCGTATTGCAGCCGCACCTGTATGCCATCGGTGTGCTCGAGGTCGACATCGATCGCCAGGGGCAGGTGGTCAGCCTCAACTGGCGGCGAGCGCCCAAACACGCACCGGAGGTGATGAACGAGATTATCCGAACGGTACGTGCCGCCGCACCTTACCCGGTGCCGGCGCGGCTGGGCCGGGTCACGTATACCGACGTCTGGTTGTGGGACAGGAGCGGGAAGTTCCAGCTCGACACGCTGACAGAGGGCCAGCAGTAGTTGCTGCAGCAACACCTGCGCAAAGCCATCCGATTCAGGAACCCCGATAGGTCGAATAACTCCAGGGGCTGACCAGCAAGGGCACGTGGTAGTGGCTTGCGAGGTCGGCCACGCCGAAGTCCAGGCTGACCTGGTCCAGGAATGGCGGGTTTGGCAAAGCAACACCCCTGGCCCTGAAATACGCCGCCACCTCGAACACCAGCCGGTAGGTTCCCGCTTTCAGGCTGGAGGTGTCGTACAACAGTCCGTCCGGATTGCGACCGTCATGGTTGAGCGTGATGTGCCGTACCAGCGTGGCAGCGCCATCCTTCGTCGTGTACAGGGCTACCTGCATGCCACCCGCAGGCACGCCGTGCATCGTATCCAGGACATGTGTGCTCAATCCCATTGCGGCTCTCCTGATGCCCCGGCATGGCTGTTCCGGCATCGGACAGCGCCGCCGGTTGCGGCAAACTGAAAACCAAAAGTGTATACACTTTTGATGCCTGGCGCTATCATTGGCAGATGGAGTCCTCGTCCACCGCCGTGATCGTGCAGGCCTTGACCAGAGCCATCGTCGAACATCGCCTGCTGCCCGGAAGCAAGCTGGCCGAACAGAAACTGGCCGACCATTTCGGTGTTTCGCGCACGCTGGTGCGTCAGGCCCTGCTGCAGTTGTCACAGCACCAGCTGGTGACGCTGGCGCCGGCGCGCGGCGCTTTCGTGGCGGCGCCGTCGGCCGACGAGGCGCGCCAGGTGTTTGCCGTGCGTCGCATGCTCGAATGCGAGATGGCACGGGCCTTCGCGTTGCAATCGACGCCGGCACAGATCCGCGCCTTGCGCGCCCATATTGCACAGGAAAAAAAAGCCATCGAACAGGAGGACGCCAGCGGACGCACCGAGTTGCTGGGCGACTTTCATGTGCAGCTGGCCGAACTCATGGGCAACCAGGTGCTGGCGCAGATGCTGGCCCAGCTGATTGCACGCTGCGCGCTGATCACGCTGATGTACCAGAGCAGCCGCGAGGCCAGGCACTCGAACGCAGAACATGTGCAGCTGGTCAAGGCGCTGGCCGCGCACGATGGCGATGGCGCGGCCCGGCTGATGGCCGAACACCTGGCCCATGTCGAAAGCAACCTGCGCTTCGAGCAGACCGTCCCGCGCAACGATATTTCAATGGCCTTGAACTGAACCATGACCTCTTCCCTGCCCCACTACGACAGCACCGCCACCTACCCGCGCGACCTGACAGGTTACGGCCGCAATCCACCCCATGCGCGCTGGCCGGGCGGCGCCCGCATCGCGGTGCAATTCGTGCTCAATTACGAAGAAGGCGGCGAAAACGCCGTGGTGCACGGAGATCCGGCATCCGAGCAGTTTCTGTCCGAGATGTTCAGTCCGCCTGCTTTTGCCGACCGCCACATGAGCATGGAGAGCATCTATGAGTACGGCTCGCGCGCCGGTGTCTGGCGCATCCTGCGCGAGTTCGAGCAGCGCAAGCTTGCGCTGACGGTGTTCGGCGTCAGCATGGCGCTGCAGCGACATCCGGAACTGACGGCTGCATTCAAGGAACTCGGCCACGAAATCGCCTGCCACGGTTGGCGATGGATCAGCTATCAGACCATGGGAGAGGCACAGGAGCGTGAACACATGCGCATCGGCATGGAGATCATCGAGCAGCTCACCGGCGAACGCGCACGGGGTTGGTACACCGGCCGCGACAGCCCCAACACCCGCCGTCTGGTGGCCGATTACGGCGGCTTCGAATACGACAGCGACTACTACGGTGACGATCTGCCGTTCTGGATGCAGGTGCGCAGGACCGACGGCCAGGTAGTGCCGCAACTGATCGTGCCGTACACACTCGATACCAACGACATGCGTTTTTCATCGGCCCAGGGGTTTGCGCAAGGCGACGATTTCTTCACCTACCTGCGTGATGCCTTCGATGTGTTGTACGCCGAAGGCGATCCGCAAGGCCTGGACACACCCCGCATGCTGAACATCGGCATGCATTGCCGCCTGCTGGGACGCCCGGGGCGCATGCGGGCACTGCAGCGTTTTCTCGATCACATCCAGGCGCATGACAAGGTCTGGGTATGCCGGCGCCTGGATATCGCGCGCCACTGGACGCAAACCCATCCCTACACCGGCTGACGCCCACATCACCATGGCCCATCTGACTCTGGAACAACTCAATGCAGCGACGCAAGACGTTGCCTGCGCCATGCTCGACGGCCTGTACGAGCATTCGCCGTGGATCGCCAGCCAGGCATTGGCCAGCCGGCCGTTCCGTTCGCTGGCGCAACTCAAGCACCAGATGGTGCAGGTGCTGCGCGCGGCCGGGCGCGAAGCCCAGCTGACGCTGATACGCGCCCACCCGGAACTCGCTGGCAAGGCGATGCGCGAGAACACGTTGACCAGCGAATCCACGCATGAACAGCACAAAGCCGGTCTCACGCAATGCACGCCCGAGGAAATGCGCAGCATCGAACGGCTCAACGCCCAATACGCGTCGCGCATGGGTTTCCCGTTCATCCTGGCAGTGCGCGGGCCGCGCGGCACCGGCCTGTCCAAACAGGAAATCCTGGCCACGTTCGAGCGTCGCGTGCACAACCATCCCGACGTCGAGTTGCAGGAGTGTCTGCGCAACATCCACCGCATCGTCGAACTGCGGCTCAATGACAAATTCGGCGTCGTGCCGGAACTTGGCAACCAGGTCTGGGACTGGCAGGAGCAGCTCAGTGCTTTCTCCGATCCGGGTTATGCCGAGAAAGGCCAGCTCACCGTCACCTACCTGACCCAAGCGCACCGGGCCTGTGCCGCGCAGATCCGCGCGCAGATGCAGGCCTGCGGTTTCGACACCGTGCAGATCGACGCGGTCGGCAATGTGGTCGGCCGCTACCACGCGGAATCAGCCGATGCGCGCACGCTGATGACCGGCAGCCACTACGACACCGTGCGCAATGGCGGCAAATACGATGGACGGCTGGGCATCTTCGTACCGATGGCTGCGGTGCGCGAGCTGCACCGCAGCGCAAAGCGGCTGCCGTTCCATCTCGAGGTGGTCGGTTTCGCAGAAGAGGAAGGTCAGCGCTACAAGGCCACCTTCCTCGGCTCGGGCGCGCTGATCGGCGATTTCCGCAGCGAATGGCTGCAGCAGACCGATGCCGACGGCATCACCATGGGCCAGGCCATGGCGCTCGCCGGGCTGGACATCGAGGCCATTGGCGCGCTCAGGCGCGATCCGCGCCAGTACCTGGGATTTGTCGAGGTGCATATCGAGCAGGGGCCGGTGCTGGGCGAACTCGACCTGCCGCTGGGTGTGGTGACATCGATCAACGGCAGCGTACGCTACATCGCCGAATTCATCGGTACCGCCTGCCACGCGGGCACCACACCGATGGACCGGCGCAGCGATGCCGCCGCCGGTGCGGCGGAGCTGGTGCTGGCCGTCGAACGGCGGGCCATGCAGGACGGCGATTCGGTGGCCACCGTGGGCCAGTTGCTGGTGCCCGGCGGATCGATCAACGTGGTGCCCGGGCGGTGCCAGTTTTCGCTCGACCTGCGTGCGCCGACGGATGCACAACGCGACGCCATGGTGCGTGATGTGCTGGCCGCGCTGCAGGAAATCTGCGACCGGCGCCAGCTGCGCTACACGCTCGAGGAAGCCATGCGTGCGTCTGCCGCGCCGAGCGACGCGGCGTGGCAGGATCGTTGGGCCAAAGCCGTCGACACGCTCGGTGTTCCCTTGCACAGCATGACCAGCGGCGCCGGGCATGACGCCATGAAACTGCACGAGGTCATGCCGCAGGCGATGCTGTTTGTACGCGGCCAGAACGCCGGCATCAGCCACAACCCGCTCGAATCGACGACCAGCGACGACATGCAGCTGGCCATCGAAGCTTTTCTGCAATTGCTGCAACTGACAGCAGACGACAGATCCCTCCACCCGCACTGACTCCACCATGACTACCCATACCCAACTCGACGCCTGGATCGACCAGCATTTCGACGAGCAGGTCGCGTTCCTGCAGCAACTGATCCGCGTGCCCACCGATACACCGCCAGGCAACAACGCGCCGCATGCCCAACGCACGGCCGAGCTGCTGGCAGGCATGGGCATCACCGTGGAGAAACATCCGGTCCCCGAAGCCGAGGTCCGCGCGGCCGGACTGCAGTCGGTCACCAATCTGATTGCGCGCCGCCGATACGGTGCCGGCCCGACCATATTGCTCAATGCCCACGGCGACGTGGTGCCGCCGGGCGAAGGCTGGACCCATGACCCCTACGGCGGCGAAGTCGTCGACGGCACCATCTACGGCCGCGCGGCAGCGGTCAGCAAGTGCGATTTCTCGACCTATACCTTTGCCGTGCGTGCACTGGAAGCCGTGGCCCGACCCGTCAAGGGCAGTGTGGAGCTGCTGTTCACCTACGACGAGGAATTCGGCGGCGAGGTCGGCCCGGCCTGGCTGCTCAAGCACAAGATCATCCATCCCGACCTGATGGTCGCAGCCGGCTTCAGCTACCAGGTCATCACCGCGCACAACGGCTGCCTGCAGATGGAGGTCACGGTACACGGCAAGATGGCCCATGCCGCGATTCCCGACTCGGGCGTCGACGCGATCCACGCAGCGGTGCAGATCCTGAACCCGCTGTACGCACAAAACGCCCTGTACAAGTCGATCAGCTCGAAGGTCGAAGGCATCAACCATCCGTATCTGAACGTCGGCGTGATCGAAGGCGGCACCAACACCAACGTGGTGCCGGGGCGCGCCAGCTTCAAGCTCGACCGGCGCATGATTCCCGAAGAGAACCCGGCCGAGGTCGAAGCCACGCTGCGCCGCATCATCGAGGATGCCGCCAGGGCCATTCCCGGCGTGACCGTGGACATCCGGCGCCTGCTGCTGGCCAAGGCGATGCGGCCACTGCCCGGCAACCAGCCGCTGGTGGCGGCGATACAGAAACATGGCGAGCAGGTGTTCGGCGAGAAGATTCCTGCGCTCGGTACGCCGCTCTATACCGACGTGCGCCTGTTCTGCGAAGCCGGCATCCCCGGCGTGATCTACGGCGCCGGTCCGCGCACCGTGCTGGAGTCCAACGCCAAACGCGCCGACGAACGGCTGCAGCTCGAAGACCTGCGCCGCGCCACCAAGGTCATGGCGCGTTGCCTGCACGACCTGCTGGCCTGAGAACCCGGGCGTGCCGGGCCCATGGACTGGCGATGCCAGGCAGGCTCAGCGCGTCAGAAAGGCCAGCATCTTGCTGGCGAACTTGCCGTACGGCGGCATCATGAATTTCAGCGTCGAGAAACGCGCCTGGTAGAACACCGGGCGCAGCTTGGAGAAAGTCTGAAAACCCTCCTTGCCGTGGTAGTGGCCCATGCCCGAGTCACCGACCCCTCCGAACGGCAGGTCGTGCTGGCCGACATGGAACAAGGCGTCGTTGACCGTCACACCGCCGGACATGACCCGATCCAGCAGCATCTGCACCACTTGCGGGTCGTTGCAAAACGGGTAGATGGCCAGCGGCCGCGGGCCGGCATTGACGCCATTCACCACGGTCTCGAGATCGCTGTAGCCACGGATCGGCAGGATCGGACCGAATATTTCGCGTTGCCACACCAGCGCTTCGGGCGGCGCATCGAGCACGATATGCGGCGCGATCTTGCGCATGGCTCGGTCGAACACGGGGCCCGGAACCAGCTGCACCAGCGTCGCGCCGCGTTCGCGCGCATCGTCCAGCGCCACCAGCAGCCGGTCGAATGCCGTCTGGTCGATGATCGATGTGTAGTCGACGGATTCCAGCGACGGATAACGCCGCGGGACAATCTGCTGCGCCTCGCGCACGAAGTCGCCAATCTTGTCTTGCGGCATCCACAGATGGTCGACCGAGGTGCAGATCTGCCCGGCATTGAGGAACTTGACGAAAAGGATGCGTTCGGCGGCCAGCCTGAGCGGGAAGTCGTCACACAGGATGGCCGGCGCCTTGCCGCCGAGTTCGAGCGTCACCGGGCACAGGTTCTTCGCCGCGGCGGCCATCACTGCGCGGCCGGTCTGGCCCGACCCGGTGAACAGCAGATGGTCGAACGGCAGCTGCGAGAACGCCACTCCCACACCACCGGTTTCGTCGAAGAACTGCAGCTTCTCGGGCGGGAAATAGGCCGGTATGCGCTCGATCAGCAGCCGCGCAAGGTGGCGCGAGTTCTCACTCATCTTGACCATCGCCCGATTGCCGGCGGCAAAGATGTAGGTCAGCGGCACCATGCTCAGGTTGACCGGGAAATTCCACGGCACAATCACCCCCACCACGCCCAGCGGCTGCGGGATCACCCGGTTGCGCGCACCCAGAAAGTTGCGCAGATCCACCCCCCGGCGCTGCGGCTTCATCCAGCTGCGCAAATGCTTGACCACGTGGTCGACGCCGTCGATGGCCGGGAATATTTCTGCCAGCAGCGTCTCATGCCGCGAACGATGGCCATAGTCGGCGCTGATCGCGTCGCACAAGGCGTCCTTGTTCTCACGGATGAAGCGCTGCAGCGTGCGCAGGTCGGCCACCCGCTCATCGCGTGTGGGTACCGGATGGGCCAGGTAGGCCTGGCGCTGCAGGGCCAGGGACAACTGCAACGGGGATGGAACGTCGTTTTTCATGATGGGCAAAGGGTCGGTTCCGCGCTGCGCGCCAGCCCTACAGCTTACCCCTACTTCGCGTTTTGCGGCAGAAGGCATGCAAACCGCCCCGAGCCAGGTTTCGATGCAGGGTTCTACGCACTTACACCGAGAGAACGTGAATCCAAATTGCGTTAGCCTTGGCACATTGGCAGAAGCACAATTGCGAGAAAGAGGATGACATGGCAAAAGAACTTTCCCCGGCCGAACACGCACTGCGCGAGGCCGCCCGCGAATACCACCGCAGCCCGACACGCGGCAAGATCGCCGTCACCCCTACCAAGGCCTTGTCGAACCAGCGCGACCTGTCGCTGGCCTATTCGCCCGGCGTTGCTTATCCGTGCCTGGACATCGAGGCCGATCCGTCGCTGGCGGCCGAATACACGTCGCGCGGCAACCTCGTGGGCGTGATCACCAATGGCACCGCAGTACTGGGCCTGGGTGACATCGGCCCGCTGGCGGCCAAGCCGGTGATGGAGGGCAAAGGGTGCCTGTTCAAGAAGTTTGCCGGCATCGATGTGTTCGACATCGAACTGGCCGAGCGCGACCCCGACAAACTGGTGGACATGATTGCCGCCATGGAGCCGACGCTGGGCGGCGTCAACCTGGAGGACATCAAGGCGCCGGAGTGCTTCTACATCGAGCGCAAGCTGCGCGAACGCATGAACATCCCGGTGTTCCATGACGACCAGCATGGCACCGCCATCATCTCGTCGGCTGCACTGCTCAATGGCCTTGAACTGGTGGGCAAGAAGATCGAGGAAGTCAAGGTCGCGGTGTCGGGCGCGGGCGCTGCTGCGCTGGCCTGCCTGGACGTCATGGTCGGCCTGGGCGTGTTGCGCAAGAACGTCTTTGTCTGCGATTCCAAAGGCGTGATCTACAACGGCCGGCCCGGCGGATTCGACGAGTCCAAACAACGCGTTGCACAGGACACCGACGCCCGCACACTGGCCGACGTGGTGCAAGACGCCGATGTTTTTCTGGGCTGCTCCACGGCCGGGGTGCTGACGCAGGACATGGTCAGATCGATGGGGCGCGCACCCATCATCCTGGCACTGGCCAATCCGGAGCCGGAGATCCGTCCGGAGCTGGCACTCGAGGCACGGCCGGACTGCATCATCGCCACCGGACGCTCGGACTATCCAAACCAGGTCAACAACGTTCTGTGCTTCCCGTACATCTTCCGCGGCGCACTCGACTGTGGCGCGACCAAGATCACCGAGGAAATGAAGCTGGCCTGCGTGCGCCAGATCGCCGATCTGGCCAAGGCCGACATCAGCGAAGAAGTGGCCAATGCCTACGCCGGCAAGGAACTGGTGTTTGGCGTCAACTACCTGATTCCGACGCCGTTCGACTCGCGCCTGATCATGCGCATCGCGCCGGCCGTGGCCCAGGCCGCGGCCGACTCCGGCGTCGCGACGCGCCCGATCACCGACATGGATGGCTACCGCCAGCAACTGTCACGCTTCGTCTACCAGACCGGCATGTTCATGCGCCCGGTATTTGCCGCCGCCAAGACAGTTGCGCCCGAAGCGAAGCGGGTGGCGTATGCCGAAGGCGAAGACGAGCGCGTATTGCGCGCGGTGCAGGTCGCGGTCGACGAAAATCTCGCGCGGCCGATTCTCATCGGCCGTCCGGCGGTGATTGAAGCCCGCATTGCCAAGGCTGGGCTGCGCATCAAGCTCGGTGTCGACGTGGACAACGTCAATCCGGAAGACGATCCGCGGTTCCGCCAGTACTTCGAGGCTTACCACCGCCTGATGGGCAGGCGCGGTGTCTCGGTCGAGGCCGCCAAGGCCGTGGTCAGGCGCTCCAACACCACGATCGCCTCATTGATGGTCCACCTGGGTGACGCCGATGCCATGTTGTGCGGCCTGGTCGGGCGCTTCGACAACCACCTGGACCATGTGCGCGACGTGATCGGCGTGCAGAAAGGCGCACCAGGCCTGGCCACACTGAACGCGCTGATGCTCGAGCAGCGCACCTTGTTCATTGCCGATACCCATGTCAACGAAGACCCGGATGCCGAGCAACTGGCCAGTATTGCGCTGATGGCCGCCGAAGAGGTGCGCCGATTCGGGCTGCCACCCAAGGTCGCGTTCCTGTCGCACTCCAACTACGGCAGTTCCAACCGCAAGTCCGCGGTCAAGATGCGCCAGGCCCACGAGATGTTCTGCCGCATGGCACCCGACGTCGAATGCGACGGTGAACTGCACGGCGATGCGGCGCTGTCGGCGACGATCCGGCGCAACGCGCTGATGGACAGCAAGCTCGA
>JAGPBF010000074.1 GCA_018063505.1 Rhodoferax sp. | reverse complement strand
CGCAGCAAACGGCGCACGGTGGGGTCCATCGTGGTTTCCCACAGCTGCATCGGGTTCATCTCGCCCAGGCCCTTGTAGCGCTGGCGTGCGGTGGCGCTTTCGGCCTGGGCTATCAGCCAGGCCATGGCTTCGCGGAAGTCGTTGACCTTGGCTTCCTTCTGGCGCTCGCCTTCGCCACGGGTCACCCTGGCGCCCTCGCTGAGCAGTCCGCGGAAGGTGCTGGCGGCTTCGGCCAGTGCGGTGTAGTCGGCGCCATGGACGAAGTCCTGCGTGAGCACACTGCTCTTGACGTTGCCGTGGTGGCGCCGGCTGATGCGCAGGATCGGCTTGTCGGTGCGCAGGTCGAATTCTCCCTTCACGTCGGCGTCGGGCAACTTGGCCTGCAATGCTGCAGCAGATGCTTCTGCCTCCTCCAGCGTGTCGAGATTCAACGTCACGCCATCGGCCACCGAACGCAGAGCCTCGGCATCCATGAAGTTCTTCAGCCGCGCAATCACGGCCTGCGCCACCTGGTGCTTGCGCGCCAGCGTGGCCAGCGTGTCGCCGGTGAGCTCGGTATTGGCCTGGCCACCGGTGAACACCGATGCGTTGACCAGCGCAATACGCATCAGGAAGTTGTCGAGCGCACCCGCATCCTTGAGGTACAGCTCTTCCTTGCCGGCCTTGACCTTGTACAGCGGTGGCTGCGCAATGTAGATGTGGCCGCGCTCCACCAGCTCGGGCATCTGCCGATAGAAGAAGGTCAGCAGCAGCGTGCGGATATGGGCGCCGTCAACGTCGGCGTCGGTCATGATGATGATGCGGTGGTAACGCAGCTTGGCAACGTTGAAGTCGTCGTTGCCGGTGGTGCCACCGGCCTTGCCGATGCCGGTACCCAGCGCCGTGATCAGCGTCAGGATCTCGTTGCTGGTCAGCAGTTTCTCGTAACGTGCTTTTTCCACGTTCAGGATCTTGCCGCGTAGCGGCAGGATAGCCTGGAATTTTCGGTCGCGGCCCTGCTTGGCGGAGCCGCCGGCGGAGTCACCCTCGACGATGTAGATCTCGCACAAGGCGGGGTCTTTTTCCTGGCAGTCGGCCAGCTTTCCGGGCAGGCCCATGCCGTCGAGCACGCCCTTGCGCCGCGTCATGTCGCGTGCCTTGCGTGCCGCTTCGCGCGCACGCGCTGCCTCGATGATCTTGCCGACGATGATCTTGGCGTCTGTCGGACGCTCCTGCAGATAATCGTTGAGCAGCTTGCTGACGATGTCTTCCACCGGGCCACGCACCTCGCTGCTGACCAGCTTGTCCTTGGTCTGGCTGCTGAACTTGGGTTCGGGCACCTTGACGCTCAGCACGCAGCACAGGCCCTCGCGCATGTCGTCACCGGTCACCTCGACCTTGGCCTTCTTGGCCATTTCGTTGTCGTCGATGTATTTGTTGATGACGCGGGTCATGGCCGCGCGCAGGCCGGTCAGGTGGGTACCACCGTCGCGCTGCGGAATATTGTTGGTGAAACACAGCACCTGTTCGTTGTAGCCGCTGTTCCACTGCATCGCCACCTCGACACCGATGTTGGTGTTCTGGTCGCTCTGCCGGTCGCCCGCCGCGTGGAACACGTTCGGGTTCAGGATGGTCTTGCCCTTGTTGATGAAGTCGACAAAACCACGCACGCCGCCAGCGCCGGAAAAGTCGTCCTCCTTGCCGCTGCGTTCATCCTTGAGCCGGATCCGCACGCCGTTGTTCAAGAAGCTCAACTCGCGCAGACGCTTGCTGAGAATCTCGTAATGGAAATCGGTGTTGCTCTGGAAGATTTCATCGTCCGGCAGAAAGTGCACCTCGGTGCCACGCTTTTCCGTGTCGCCGATCACCTTCATCGGAGAGACCTCGACACCGCCAATGGTCTCGACGATGCGGTTTTGCACAAAACCCTTGGAGAACTCCAGCACATGGACCTTGCCATCGCGACGCACGGTCAGGCGCAGCATCTTGCTCAGCGCATTGACACAGCTCACACCCACACCGTGCAGACCACCCGAGACCTTGTAGCTGTTCTGGTTGAACTTGCCGCCGGCATGCAGTTCGGTCAGCGCAATCTCGGACGCCGAGCGCTTGGGCTCGTGCTTGTCGTCCATCTTGATGCCGGTCGGAATGCCGCGTCCGTTGTCGACCACGCTGATCGAGTTGTCGGAATGGATCGTCACCAGGATGTCGTCGCAATGGCCCGCCAGCGATTCGTCGATCGAGTTGTCGACCACTTCAAACACCAGATGGTGCAGACCGGTTCCGTCCGACGTGTCGCCGATATACATGCCTGGCCGCTTGCGCACCGCTTCCAGGCCTTCGAGGATCTGGATCGCGCCTTCGCCATAGGCAGCAGACGCACCGAGCTGGTTGCTGTCGATCGTCGGCTGGTAATTGGAACTCTCTTCACCCGGCTCCGAACCCGTGTGCGGGCCTGTTTGCGGATCGGGCTTGTTTTCTGCTGTCATATCTGGCTTTGCTAACGATGATTCCAACTACTCTTGAAATACCAAACCCGCGTATTCGGCGGATTCGACCGTGGCAAACACGGATTTGAATACGGACGAATCAGATCCGCATCGGCATCACGACGTACTTGAACGTGGTGTTCTCGGGAATGGTGAACAGGGCCGAACTGTTGCCGTCCGACAGCTCGAGCTTCACCATGTCCTGGTTCATGTTGCTCAGCGCATCGATGAGGTAGGTCACGTTGAAACCGATCTCGATGCTTTCGCCGCCGTAGTCGATGTCGAGCTCATCCATGGCTTCTTCCTGCTCTGCATTGTTCGAGGCCACGCGCAGGGAACCGGGGTCGAGATTGAGCCGCACCCCCTTGAACTTGTCGCTGGTCAGGATGGCGGTGCGCTGCAAGGTGGCCAGCAAGGCCTGGCGGCCCAGCGTGATGCTGTTCTTGTGGTTCTTGGGGATGACACGGTTGTAGTCGGGGAACTTGCCCTCGACCAGCTTGGTGACGAACTCCATGCCACCAAAATCGAAGCGGGCCTGGTTGGATGCAAACTGCATCTCGATCGTGCCCTCGGCGTCGCTGAGCAGACGCTGCATTTCGAGCACCGTCTTGCGCGGCAGGATCACCTCCTGGCGCGGCACCTCGGTCTCCAGCGTCACCGACGCAAATGCCAGCCGGTGGCCATCGGTGGCCACCAGGCTGAGCTGCTTGCCTTCGGCCACGAACAGGATCCCGTTGAGGTAGTAGCGGATGTCGTGCACCGCCATTGCAAACGCCACCTGGCCCAACAGGTCCTTGAGTGTCTTTTGCGGAACGCTGAACTTCGGTCCGAAACCGGGCGCTTCCTGCACCAGTGGAAAGTCTTCGGCCGGCAAGGTCTGCAACGTGAACTTGCTCTTTCCACCCTTGAGGATGATCTTGTTCTGGTTCGATTCCAGCGCCACTGTCTGGTCGGCCGGCATTGTGCGCAGAATATCGATGAGCTTGCGAGCACCAATGGTGGTCGTGAAATTGCCGTTGTCGCCACCGAGTTCGGCGGAGGTACGGATCTGGATTTCCAGGTCGCTGGTGGTGAACTGCACCACACCATCGGTCTTGCGAATCAGCACGTTGGCCAGAATTGGCAAGGTGTGCCTGCGCTCCACGATGCCCGAGACCGACTGCAGAACCGCCAGCACTTTTTCCTGAGTTGCTTTCATTACGATCATGTCAACCTCTTCTTTAATTTATATAGATTCAATTAGTAGTAGTAGGTAAGGGCAGCGGGTCCCTGTGGAAACACGCATTTTCCGCTTTTTTATCAAGCACTTGGAATGCCTTGACCGATGTGGACAAGCGCGATTCGCGCGATGCACCGATTGGGTATAACTTTGGTGATACGGTGCGGACTGTTGATAAGTAGCCACTTGTGCGCAAACTATCCCCAGATTTGTACATGACATCATGTTGTGCAGGTAAGAGGCTGTGGTATCAGCCCTTGAGGGTCTGTTCGAGCACGTGCAGTTGCTGGTTGAGTTCGCTCAGTTGCTGGCGTTCGCCGCCTATCTTGCGAACCGCATGCAACACGGTCGTATGATCGCGGCCGCCAAACAGCTCGCCGATCTCGGGCAGGCTCTTCTGGGTGAGTTCCTTGGCCAGGTACATGGCGATCTGGCGCGGCCTGGCGATACTGGCCGGGCGCTTCTTCGAATACATGTCGGCCACCTTGATCTTGTAGTAGTCGGCGACCGTCTTCTGGATGTTCTCGACCGAGATCTGGCGATTCTGGATCGACAGCAGGTCGCGCAGGGCTTCACGGGCCAGCTGAATCGAGATGTCTTTCTGGTTGAAGCGCGAATATGCCAGTATCTTGCGCAGCGCACCTTCGAGCTCACGCACGTTCGAGCGCACGTTCTTGGCCACGAAGAAAGCCACTTCTTCCGGCATTTCGGCGCCTTCGGCACGCGCCTTGTTGATCAGGATCGCGACCCGCATCTCCAGCTCGGGCGGCTCGATCGCCACGGTCAGGCCGGAATCGAAACGTGACACCAGTCGTTCGTGGATGTCAGCCAGGCCCTTGGGATAGGTATCACTGGTCATCACGATATGCGACTTCTTGGCCAGCAAGGCTTCGAACGCATTGAAGAACTCTTCCTGGGTACGTTCCTTGTTGGCAAAGAACTGAACGTCGTCAATAAGTAACAGATCGAGCGAGTGGTAATGGTCCTTGAACTCGTCGAATGTCTTGCGCTGATACGCCTTGACCACATCGGACACAAATTGTTCGGCGTGGATGTACAGAATCTTGGATCCGGGCTTGTCAACCAGCAGACGGTTGCCAATGGCGTGCATCAGGTGCGTCTTGCCCAGACCTACACCGCCGTAGATGAACAATGGGTTGTACAGATGCCCCGGCATGTCCGACACATGCATCGCAGCTGCGCGGGCCATGCGGTTGGCCGAACCCTCGACCAGGGTATCGAAAGTCAGGCCGGAATTGAGGCGGTTCTTGAGACTGGCCGGCGCTACGTCGTCACCCAGATCCGGCGGCTCCTCTATCGAGATTCTTGTCGAATTGGCCGAAACAACGACTGATTTGGCGTTACTCTCCCGAGCAGCCAGCGCTAACTCCAGGAATACCGGCTGACCGACCATCTTTTCCAGCGTGGCGGCAATCCGGGCGCTGTACTGGGCCCGGATCCAGTCGAGTTTGAAGCGGTTACCCACATAAATCGTGACCCGTGACAAGTCTTCTGCCACGGTGGCAGACAAGGGCTTGATCCAGGTATTGAATTGTTGTTCCGGCAGTTCCTGGGCCAGCTGCTCGATACAGCTGTTCCATAGATCCCGCGTCGGAGCAGGCCCGTTGTGCTGGACCCGGGCCCCGTTTTGTTCCTCTGCCATTCTTCTTCTTGTACTCTGTGGATATTTGTTGTTGCAAGCGCAGGCGATTGTAATTTATCAAGAATTTATCCACAACCCGGGAAGTGGCTGGCGAGCATATCGTCGGGTTCACGTGAAACGCGGGATTTGTCACGCAAACGCTTGTGACCGTTGGAAAAAATGGTGATAATCGCGGGTTACCCGAAAAACAGGCAATCTTAGGATACCGACATGAAACGCACCTACCAACCCTCCAAAATTCGCCGCGCCCGTACCCATGGTTTCCTGGTTCGCATGAAAACCCGCGGTGGCCGGGCTGTCATCAACGCCAGGCGTGCCAAAGGCCGCAAGCGTCTGGCAGTCTGAACAAAACCTGACTGACGACCAACGGCAGTCTCGACGCGTGTGCTGCTACGCCTGAAGACACGCAGCCAGTTTCAAGCTGTGCTGGCAGGTGAGCGGGTTGCCAGCACCACGCATTTTGTTTTGCATCGCAATGTCCTGCCCGACATGCGCCGAGCGGCAGCCGGGAGTGGAGAACCACCATCGGACAAACCTGCCGGGCCTGGGCCAGACACCGTCTGGCTGGGGGCGATGGTGCCCAAACGCTGGGCCCGGCGCGCGGTCACCCGAAATGCGATCAAGCGTCAGATCTACAGTGTGAGCTCCGAGGTTGAATTCGATGTTCCGGGTGCGGCCCATGTGGTTCGCCTGCGTTCGGGTTTCGACCGCAAGCTGTTCGTCAGTGCCGTTTCCGACCCCTTGAAGATACAGATCCGTCAGGAACTGGTGCGTTTGTTTGGCAGCATCAAGCCCGCGGGCACTCTGGCGCGCAAGTCGCCGCAGGCTGGTGCATGATCAAATCTGCGTTGATGATGCTGGTGCGCGGATACCGTCTGCTGCTCAGTCCGTGGATCGGCAACACCTGCCGTTTCGAACCCAGTTGTTCTGCTTATGCGCTGCAGGCGCTCGAGTCCCACGGTGCAGCCGCGGGCAGTTACCTCGCATTGGCGCGCATAACGCGTTGCCAACCATGGTGCACCGGCGGACATGATCCGGTGCCTGCGCAAAGCCCCCGTCTCTTTGCGTGGTTGACCGCGTCGAATTCACACAACAAATCCTTATGAACGATATCCGCCGCACTGTCTTGTGGGTGATCTTTGCCTTTTCCATGATCCTGCTCTGGGACAAATGGCAATTGCACAATGGCAACCCGACAACGTTCCTGCCTTCGCCGCAAAAGCCTGTCGCCACCCAGCATGCCACGGGAGCCGCGCCTTCGCCAGCCAATACGGCTGTACCGGCAGGCAATGCCGGCGTTCCGTCGGCAGTGCCTGGCACCAGCGGCGCAACGGCGGCCGTGGTGCCGCCAGTTGCCGCTGCGAGCGACCGTCCGGTGGGCCAGCGCGTTGTGGTGCGTACCGATGTTCTGGAACTGACCTTCAACAGCGAAGGCGGTTCGCTGATCCGTGTCGAAATGCTCAAGCTCAAAGACACGGTTGACCGATCCAAGCAGTTCGTGCTGCTCGACGAGACCGGCAGCCATGTCTATGTGGCGCAGAGCGGCCTGATCGGCACCGTTGCGGGGGTCAACTATCCGACCCACAAGACGCCGATGACGGTCACTGGCGCGCATGACCTGCAGCCAGGCGAGAACGAAATGGTCATCACTTTCACGTCGCCCGATGTTGGCGGCGCCACCCTGACCAAGACCTACACGATCCGCCGTGGTGCTTATGACATGGCCGTACGCCACGCAGTCACCAACACCGGCAGCACCGAACTTTCGGCGCAGCTTTACCTGCAACTGGTGCGTGACGGCAACAAGCCGGCCGGCGAGTCGTCGTTCTATTCCACCTTCACCGGTCCGGCGGTATACACCGAAGCCAAGAAGTACCAGAAGGTCGATTTTGCCAATATCAAGAAGGGCAAGGCCGAGTACGAACACAGCGCCACCAACGGTTATATCGCGATGGTGCAGCACTACTTTGCCAGCGCCTGGATATTGCCCGATGGTGTGAAGCGCTCGATCTCGATGGACGCCGTTGACGTTGGCTCGCCGGTGCCCGACTGCTGCTACCGCGCGACGATGATCGCGCCGATCGATCCGATTGCTCCGGGCGCCACCAAGGCGATCGACGCGAAATTCTTTGCAGGTCCGCAGGTAGAAAAGCAGCTTGAAACGCTGGCGCCAGGGCTCGAACTGGTCAAGGACTACGGCTGGCTCACGATCCTGGCCAAACCGCTGTACTGGTTGCTCGACAAGATCCACAGCTTCCTGGGCAACTGGGGCTGGTCGATCATGGGTCTGGTTCTGCTGCTCAAGATCGCCTTCTACTGGCTCAATGCCAAGGCTTACAGCAGCATGGCCAAGATGAAGGCGATCAACCCGCGCATCACCGAAATGCGCGAACGCCTCAAGGAAAGCCCGCAGCAGATGCAGCAGGAGATGATGAAGATCTACCGCGAGGAAAAGGTCAATCCGATGGGTGGCTGTTTCCCCATCATGGTCCAGATCCCGGTGTTCATCGCGTTGTACTGGGTGCTGCTGTCGAGCGTCGAAATGCGCAATGCGCCATGGGCGATGTGGATCCATGACCTGTCTGCGCCCGATCCCTATTTCATTCTTCCGATCTTCATGACGCTGACCACGCTGCTGCAGACCGCGCTCAATCCGGCGCCGCCAGATCCGATGCAGGCCAAGCTGATGTGGTTCATGCCCTTGATCTTCTCGGTGATGTTCTTCTTCTTCCCGTCGGGCCTGGTGTTGTACTGGATCACCAACAACGTGTTGTCGATCGCCCAGCAGTGGGTCATCAATACGCGCATGGGTGTTCCGCCACAGTTCAACCTGCCGAAGTTCTGACCCGACCGCCCGCAAGGGCGTAACCTGAAGCGCCATGTTGCCGCAGCAAACGGACCCCATCGTGGCGATCGCCACCGCCCCGGGCCGTGGCGCGGTGGGTATCGTGCGGGTGTCAGGCCCCCGGCTGCAGCCGATCGTCGACGCCTTGTGCGGACGTGTGCTCAGGCCCCGCGAGGCCACCTACCTGCCATTCCTGGACGCGCGCGGCGGCGCCATCGACCAGGGCCTGGCACTGCATTTTCCGGCCCCCCATTCATTCACCGGCGAAGACGTGCTGGAGTTGCAGGCGCATGGCGGAACCGTGGTCTTGCAGTTGTTGCTGGCGCGTTGCCTGCAAGCCGGCCAGGCACTGGGCCTGCGGCTTGCCCAACCCGGCGAATTCACGCAGCGCGCGTTCCTCAACGACAAGATGGACCTGGCGCAGGCCGAGGCGGTGGCCGACCTGATCGACGCCAGCACCGAGACCGCGGCGCGCAGCGCGGTGCGCTCCCTGTCGGGCGAATTTTCCCAGGCCATCCATGCACTGCTGGCGGCGCTGACCGAACTGCGCATGCTGATCGAGGCGACGCTGGACTTCCCGGAAGAAGAGATCGACATCCTGAAAAAGGCCGATGTACAGGGCCGCCTGTCGCGGCTGCAGGCCGGCCTGGAGGCCATCGCGCGCAACGCGCGCCAGGGTGCACTGCTGCGCGAGGGCATCAAGGTCGTGATTGCCGGCCAGCCCAACGCCGGCAAGTCGTCGCTGCTCAACGCGCTGGCGGGTGCCGAGCTGGCGATTGTGTCGGCAATTGCCGGAACCACCCGCGACAAGATCGCGCAAACCATCCAGATCGAAGGTGTTCCGCTGCACGTGATCGACACTGCCGGGCTGCGTGACAGTGGCGACGAGATCGAACAAATGGGTGTGGCCAGGGCCTGGGGTGAAATCGACAGCGCCGATGTGGTGCTTTTCCTGCACGACCTCACGCAGGCCCATCCCGCCGGGCCTGCCGCCCAACCGGATGCAGGCTTGTCCCCCTACCAGCAGGCCGACGCCGCCATCGCCGCCGCGCTGACCCGGCGCCTGCCGCGCGACGTGCCGGTGATCGATGTATGGAACAAGCGCGATGCCGTGCCGGCAATCCAACCGGTGGCGGACGACAGCCATCACGTGTTTCTGTCTGCACGGACGGGCGAAGGTATCGAAGCCCTGCGCCTTGCCCTGCTCAGGCTGGCCGGTTGGCGTGCGGTTCCCGAAGGAATCTACATGGCCCGCGAACGCCATGTACAGGCCTTGCAGCGGGTTGCGCAACACGTGGGGGAGGCGGTGTCCCATGTTGCGCTGCCGGCCCCGCCGCTCGATCTTGTGGCGGAAGAGCTGCGTCTGGCGCAAAATGCGTTGGGTGAGATCACCGGGGCTTTCGGTGCCGATGACCTGCTCGGTGTCATTTTTTCGCGCTTTTGCATCGGAAAATGACGCCAGACCCCGCCCCGCCCATTGCCGCCACAATCCTGCTTTTGGCTGGAGGTTCGACGAGTTGACTTATGGCTACGACACCTGCACCCATCAACCGGGCAGATATCAACACCCTGCTCAACGCTATTGCCAGCGATCCGTCTGAAGTCCGGCTTGGCCAGGCGCTGACGTCGGCCCAATGGGACACGCTGGCTGCCTATATGCAGCCGATGGACATTGCTGCCGGCCGTATCCTGATCGCCCAGGGCGCCGAAGACCGGACCCTGTACTTCGTGGAGTCCGGCATGTTGACCGTGCATTTCGAGGATTCCACCGGCAAGATCCGGCTGGCGGCAGTGGGCGCCGGATCGGTGATCGGGGAGGGCGGATTCTTTTCGCGCATGGCGCGCAGCGCAACCGTTCAGGCCGGCAGCGCCTGCAGGTTATGGACGCTCAGCCCGATGCGTTTTTCCGAACTGGCCAATCGCCAGCCAACCGTGGCGCTGGCGCTGGCGATGGCTCTGGGAGCGATCATGGCGCGCCGCATGGTGAGCAATCGCCGAAAGATCGCGATCACCTGAGGTGCTGCGCGTGCCGGATCAGTGGCCTGCAAAGTCGAGCAGCGTGAACAGTGACAGGCCAGCGGCCTTGAGCTTGGCGGATCCGCCGAGTTCGGGCAGGTCGACGATCGCGGCACCTTCCATGACAACCGCACCGAGCTTTTCAAGCAGCTTCTTGCCGGCCATCATGGTGCCGCCGGTGGCAATCAGGTCGTCGATCAGCAACACCCGGTCTCCTTTGTTGACCGCATCGGTATGCAGCTCGACGGTAGCGCTGCCGTATTCGAGCTCGAAGGTCTCGGCCACGGTGGTGAACGGCAGTTTGCCTTTCTTGCGAATAGGCACGAAACCGACGTTGAGCTCGTAAGCCACCACGGCGCCCAGGATGAAGCCGCGCGCGTCCAGTCCGGCCACCACGTCGGGGCGTCGGTCGGCATCCATGTAGCGGTGCACGAAGGCGTCGATCAGCACCCGGAACACCTTGGCGTCCTGCAGCAAGGGGGTGATGTCGCGAAACTGCACACCCGGCGCCGGCCAGTCGGGTACGGTGCGAATGTGCTCACGCAGATATTGCTGGACGTTGAAGCTGTGCATGGCAGTTTGACCGCGTGGTTGTGATTGGCCGCATCATTGTGCCTGCAGCAACTTCTGTTCGGCGATCGACAGGTTTTCGGGGCGGCCGGACAACACCAGTGTGTCGCCGTCCTCAAGCTGGGTTTCGTCGCCGGCGGGCATCGAGCGGCCGCTGTTGCGCCGCAGATTGACAACCCGCACACCCAGCGCATGCAAAGCCAGATCACCCAGTGGCAGGCCGACCGAGCGGGCACCGAGTGGCAGCGTGAAACTGGCCAGCCGCTCATGCTGCAACTCGTCCACCGAGTCGTCGTCCGCCCCATGGAAATAACCGCGCAACAGGTTGTAGCGCGCGTCGCGCTGGTTCTGCACCACCCGGATCACGCGGCGCATCGGAACACCGACCAGGGCCAGCGCATGGCTGGCCAGCATCAGCGATCCTTCGATCGCTTCCGGCACCACCTCTGCGGCGCCGGCCAGGCGCAGCCGTTCGATCTCGATGTCGTCCCGGGTGCGCACGATCACGGGCACCTGGGGCGCGTGGGTACGGGCATGTTCCAGCACCTTCAAGGCGCCCTGCACCTCGACATAGGTGATGACCACGGCGCTGGCGCGCGACAGACCGGCTGCCATCAACGCCTGCAGCCGCGCGGCGTCACCAAACACGACCGAGTCACCGGCAGCGGCCGCCTGGCGAACCCGGTCGGGGTCGAGGTCGAGCGCCATGTAGGGAATGCCTTCGCCCTCGAGCATGCGGGCCAGGTTCTGGCCGCAGCGGCCATAGCCGCAGATGATCACGTGCTTGTTGGAGTTAATGGACTTGCGCGCGATGGTGGTCATCTGCAGCGACTGCTGCAGCCAGTCACTCGATACGAGTTTCATGACGATGCGATTGCTGTACATGATGATGAATGGCGTGGCCAGCATCGACAGCACCATGCCAGCCAGGATCGGATTGAGCAATGCAGGGGGCACCAGCGAATTCTTCTGCGCCAGTGTCAGCAACACGAATCCGAACTCCCCTGCCTGGGCCAGGTACAGGCCAGTGCGCAGCGAGATGCCCCACGAAGAACCCAGGCTCTTGGCCAGCAGCGTGACCAGCACTGCCTTGAACACCACCGGCACGGTGACCAGCAGCAGCACCAGCGGCCAGCGTTCGAGCACCAGACGCCAGTCGAGCAACATGCCGATGCTGATGAAAAACAGGCCCAGCAGTACGTCGTGGAACGGCCGGATGTCAGTCTCCACCTGGTGCTTGTATTCGGTCTCGGAGATCAGCATGCCGGCAATGAAGGCGCCCAGCGCCAGGCTCAAGCCCACCAATTCGGTCAGCCAGGCCAGCCCCAGCGTGATGAGCAGCAGGTTCAACACGAACAATTCTTCGCTCTTGCGCCGGGCCACCAGGGTCAGCCACCAGCGCATCACGTGTTGTCCGCCGACCAGCAGCACGGTGATCAGCACGGTGGCCTTGAAGGCCGCCATGGCGAGCTCCATCGCCAGCGCCTCGCCGGTCGCACCGAGCGCCGGTATCAGCACCAGCAGCGGAACAACGGCCAGATCCTGGAACAGCAAGACACCCATGACCCGTTTGCCGTGTTCCGACTCCAGTTCAAGCCGTTCAACCATCAGCTTGACCACGATCGCCGTACTGCTCATGGCCAGCGCGCTCGACAAGGCCAGCGCGGTCTGCCAGTTCATGGCCCAGAAGCGGGGCAACAACCAGGCCAGTGCCAGCGTTCCAAGCGTTCCGCTCAGCATGGTGATGGACACCTGGAACAGGCCAAGCCCGAACACATGGCTGCGCATGGAGCGCAACTTGGCCAGATTGAACTCCAGGCCGATCACGAACATCAGGAAAACCACGCCGAACTCACCCAGGTGGCGGATACCCTCGGAGTTCTCGGCCAGCGCCATTGCGTTCGGTCCGATGACCACGCCGACCGCCAGATAACCCAGCATGGGCGGCAACTTGAGCGACCGGCAGGCCACGACGCCCAGCACCGCTGCCAGCAAATAGACCAAGGTGAGTTCAAGTGCGCCCATTCCTGCATACTAGCAAGAGATATGTCGGGCACGCCGATAATATCGAGCGATGAACGCACCAACTGCTCCCGCGATACGACTCGATGCCGAGAAGGCGATACGGCTGGCGCGCGAGACCTTCGACATCGAGGTCAATGCCATCGAGGGCCTTGGCCGGCGGCTCGATGCCGCGTTCGTGCAGGTGGTGCAAGCCATGCTGAACGTGCGGGGCCGGGTGGTGGTCATGGGCATGGGAAAAAGCGGCCATATCGGACGCAAGATGGCTGCCACGCTGGCATCCACCGGAACACCGGCCATGTTCGTGCATACCAGCGAGGCATTGCATGGCGATCTGGGCATGATCCGCGGGGACGATCTGCTGGTGGTGATCTCCAACAGCGGCGAGTCCGGCGAGTTGAGTGCCGTGTTGCCGGCGGTCAAACGGCAGGGTGCGAAGGTCGTGGCGATGACCGGCCGGCCCGATTCCACACTGGCGCATCATGCTGACATGGTGCTCGATTGCAGCGTCGAGAAAGAAGCCTGCCCGCTCAATCTCGCGCCGACCGCCAGCACGATCGCGCAATTGGCCATGGGCGATGCGCTGGCCGTCGCCCTGCTCGATGCACGCGGTTTCAAGGCGGAAGACTTTGCGCGCTCCCATCCTGGCGGCGCACTGGGGCGCAAGCTGCTGACCCATGTGCGTGACGTGATGCGAACCGGTGCTGCAGTGCCACGCATCGCGCCGGATGCCGGTTTGAGCGCGCTGATGCGCGAGATGAGCAGCAAGGGGCTGGGTGCCGTGGCGATCGTCGATGCGGGCGAGCGACTGATGGGCATATTCACCGACGGCGACCTGCGCCGTCTGGTCGAGAAAGGCACCGATCTGCGCGTGGTCACGGCGCGCCAGATCATGAGCGCCGATCCGCGCACGGTGTTGCCGCAGGCGCTGGCGGTCGACGCTGCCGACCTGATGGAGCGTCACCGCATCACCAGTGTGCTGGTAGTCGACGAGACCGGTGCCTTGTGCGGCGCGCTCAACAGCAACGACCTGATGCGGGCAAAAGTGATCTGATGCAGCAGCCCGCACTCGCCTATCCTGCGCAATTGCTGCTCAAGGCACAAGGCATTCGCGTGGCGTTCTTCGATGTCGACGGGGTACTGACCGACGGCGGCCTGTACTTTTCGGCGAGCGGAGAGACGATCAAACGTTTTCATGTGCTCGACGGCCATGGCATCCGGTTATTGCAGGCCGAGGGCATCACACCGGTGGTGATCACCGGTCGCGATGCCAAGGCCTTGCGGGTGCGCCTGAAGGCACTGGGAATTGCGCATGCCTTTTTCGGCGTTGACGACAAACACGCCGCCGCACGCAGCAGTTTGCGCAAACTCAAGCTGGACTGGCAACAGGCCGCCGTGATCGGAGACGACTGGCCGGATCTCGCGCTGGTGCAGCGCTGCCGCTTTTCCGCGGCACCGTTCAATGCACACCCGGAGGTGCTGGCCTCGGTGGACCATGTCACGCAGCGTTCGGGCGGTCAGGGCGCAGCGCGCGAATTCTGCGATCTGTTGCTGATGGCCTGTGGCGCATACGCCCGCTTGCTTGCAAAGGCGCGCGCATGATCCGGTTGCTGCTGATGGCCTGGGATCGCCTGTCGATCTACCTGCCGATCGCGATGATGGGGCTGATGGCGCTTGGCACTTACTGGCTGGTGCAGAACTCGCCAACGCCGGCGGCGGTGGCGGCCGAGCGGCCAGTTCGCACCGCTCCGGACTACTTCATGAAGGACTTTTCAGTCACCACGTTCGTCGAAGCTGGACGGCTCAAGAGTGAGGTGTTTGGCGTTGCGGCTCGGCACTACCCCGACACCGATACGCTGGAGATCGATCGGGTCCGGATCCGAAGTTTCGATGAACAGGGCCGGCTGACGACGGCAACCGCCGATCGCGCTCTGACCAATAGCGATGCCACCATCGTCGAGTTGTTCGGCAATGCGCTGCTGATACGCGAGGCGCAGCCAGACAAGCTGGGCACCGTGATGCCACGGGTCGAGTTTCGTGGCGAGTATCTGCACGCCAACACCGACACCGACCGTGTGAAGTCGAACAAGCCGGTCGAACTGCGGCGCGGCAAAGATGTGTTTGTTGGCGACACGATGGACTATGACGACAACACGCAGGTCATGCTGATGCAGGGCCGGGTCAAGGGGCAGATCGTGCAGGACAAGGCGGCAAGTGGCAAGAAGTGAGCCTGGCGTGGAGCCGCTGGTTTTCATTACCGGGGCTTCCAGCGGAATCGGGCAGGCGCTGGCCTTGCGCTTTTACCAGGCGGGTTACCGGCTCGCGCTGGTGGCACGCCGAACTGACGTAATCCTGGCGTGGGTCGCGCAGGTCGGCATCGATGTGCATCGTATGCGTGTCTATGCGGCAGACATCGCGGTGATCGACAGCGCAGTGGCAGCGGGCCAGGCCTGCATGCAGGAAATGGGTGTTCCCGACGTCGTCATCGCCGGCGCGGGAATCAGCGTCGGTGTCGATACCTCTGTCAGGGCCGATCTCGATGTGATGGCACAGGTGCTGGCCACCAACAATGTCGGCATGGCGGCCACGTTTCATCCATTCGTCGATCCAATGAAGATCCGGGGTTCAGGGACACTGGTGGGTATTGCCAGCGTCAATGGCATACGCGGGTTCCCTGGCCATGGTGCTTATTGCGCGAGCAAGGCCGCGGTGATCAGCTATTGCGAGTCGGTGCGCGGCGAGCTGCGTGGGACCGGTGTGCGTGTCGTGACCATCAGCCCGGGTTATGTCGATACACCGTTGACACGGGGCAACCGGTATCGAATGCCGTTTTTGATGTCGGCGCAGGCGTTTGCGCAGGCCGCGTTTGTCGCCATCAAACGCGGCTCGAGTTACCGTGTGATCCCCTGGCAAATGGGTGTCGTGGCCAAGCTGCTGCGCGTGTTGCCCGATGGGTTGTTTGATCGGCTGTTTGCCGGTCGGCCACGCAAGAAGCGCGTGGGCGACGCCTAGCCGGCAACGCAAGCGCAAACGCGCAGTCTGCGCGATGCCCATGCAAAAGGGGCCCGCAGGCCCCTTAGTCTTGAACAGCATCAACCAGGTTGATGCCGTTGGCAGATCAGCAGATCAGTAGCTGCTACGGCCACCGCCGTAACCGCCGCCGCCGCTACGGCCACCGCCGCCGCCGCCGCCACCACCACCGTAACCGCCGCCGCCGCCGCTACGGCCGCCGCCGCCGCCACCACCGTAACCGCCACCACCGCCGCCGCCGAAGCCACCGCTACGGGGAGGACGTGGCTCCATCGGACGGGCTTCGTTGACAACCAGACCGCGACCACCATATTGCTGGCCGTTCATCGCGCTGATAGCGGCTTGCGCTTCAGCTTCGCTGCCCATTTCGACGAAACCAAAACCTTTTGAGCGGCCGGTATCGCGCTCCATCATGACTTTGGCACTGGAAACTGCACCATGGGCCGCAAAGGCTTGCTGGAGGTCTTCGTCGCGGAAGGAATAGGGCAGGTTGCCCACGTAAAGTTTGTTGCCCATCAAGGACTCCTGAAAATAACTCAAAACGCGATGGAGTCCGATAACCGCAATCAACAAACCAATGAAGAATAAAGCAGACGCGAAAACTGACTAATCACCGCAAACTCGTACCGCCATTTTTGGCGATACCGGGCGAATTATGCGCCAACCGGAAAATATTGCAATTAATTTCTGAATAAGACAAATGCGACCCATGTTGTCGCAAAGCCTTGTGTTCAAAGGCTCAGCCCTGGTTTTGCGTGTCGTCGGCATTGCCGTCATCGCGTTCGATTGCAACCGATTGGGCCCCGCCGTCGGCCGCGCAATCGCTGCTGCCGGTGCTTGGGCTGCCAAAGTTACCAGCCGCTACCAGTTGACTTCGCGCTCGGGCGTGGCGCCGATGCGGTGGATGGAGAGATCCGCGCCGTCGTATTCCTCTTCCTGGCTCAGGCGCAGGCCCAGCGTGGCTTTCAGCCCTGCATAGACCACCACGCCACAGGTCACGGCCCAGCCGACGCCAATCAGGGTGCCGATCAACTGGGCCGAGAACGAAACGCCGCCGATGCCGCCCAGGGCCTTGCTGCCGAAGATCCCGGCCGCCAGTCCACCCCAGGTGCCGCAAAGGCCATGCAATGGCCATACACCCAGCACATCGTCGATCTTCCATTTGTTCTGGGTCAGCGTGAACATCGACACGAAGATCGCGCCTGCGACGGATCCGACGACCAGTGCGCCGATCGGGTGCATCAGGTCGGAGCCGGCACAGACTGCGACCAGTCCGGCCAGCGGACCGTTGTGAATGAACCCGGGATCGTTCTTGCCCAGAATCAGGGCCGCCAGCGTTCCGCCGACCATGGCCATCAGGGAGTTGACAGCGACCAGCCCGGAGATCTTGTCCAGTGTCTGCGCACTCATCACGTTGAAGCCGAACCAGCCGACAGTCAGAATCCACGCGCCCAGGGCCAGGAACGGAATATTGGAAGGCGGATGGGCGCTGATCGAACCGTCCTTGCGGTAGCGGTTTGCCCGCGCACCCAGCAAGATGACGGCGGGCAGCGCCAGCCACCCACCGAGCGCATGCACCACGACCGAACCGGCGAAATCATGGAACTCGGCTCCGGTGGTCGCCTTGATCCAGCCCTGAATTCCCAGCAACTGGTTCCAGGCGACCCCTTCGAACACCGGATAGACAAAACCCACGATGATGGCCGTGGCGATCAGCTGGGGCCAGAACTTGGCGCGCTCCGCGATGCCGCCTGAAATGATGGCGGGAATGGCAGCTGCGAAAGTCAGCAGAAAGAAGAATTTGACCAGGTCATAACCGTTGCGCTCGGCCAGCTGCTCGGCGCCAATCATGAAGCCGGTACCGTAGGCGACCGTGTAACCCAGCAGGAAATACACCACCGTCGACACTGAGAAGTCGACCAGGATCTTCACCAGGGCGTTGACCTGGTTTTTCTTGCGCACGGTTCCGAGTTCGAGAAACGCGAAGCCTGCATGCATCGCCAGCACCATGACGCCGCCCAACAGGATGAACAAGGCATCTGCGCCCTGTTTTAGTGCTTCCATAAGATCCCCAATGAAAAAATGCGTTTGAATGGTGCAATGAGCGTCGAAAAGCGACATTCGCACCAAACTAAAGCAATATTTGCGCCAATCGAGGAGCTTTGCGCCAATAACGTGCGTTCCATATTGGCGCGAGGCCAGAATTTCGTATGGCGGGTCGCGCGAGCGCAGGCGTTCCCATCGCCGGGACAAGGGCTTATACTCGGCGCCAGTGCCGATTTGCTACAGCTTGCGGGCACCGGAGTCCTGGAACTCCGAAAATCAGCTAAAGACGGCACAGCTATCCCGGCCCCGCTTTTAGCGTTGCCGGGATTTTTTATGCTTGTTACACCATCGACGATGCATTTCGCAGACCCCCTGCCCTTGCGCAGCGGCGTCTCCATCCGCGCCTACGACCTGCGCTACGAAACCTACGGCACACTCAACGCCGACAAGACCAATGCGGTCCTGGTGCTGCATGCGCTGAACGCATCGCACCACCTTGCGGGCCTGTACGCCGGACAGCAGAAGTCCGACGGCTGGTGGGACAACATGATCGGCCCCGGCAAACCGCTGGACACCGATCGCTTCTTCGTGATCGGCGTCAATAACCTGGGATCCTGTTTTGGCTCGACCGGTCCGATGCATGTCAACCCCGATACCGGCCGCATCTATGGCTCGGATTTCCCGGTGGTCACGGTCGAGGACTGGGTCGATGCGCAGGCGCGTTTGCTCGATGTTTTGCAGATCGATTGCCTGGCCGCCGTGATGGGTGGCAGCCTGGGCGGCATGCAGGCCTTGAGCTGGACGCTGCAATACCCGCAGCGGGTGCGCCATGCGCTGGTGATTGCCAGTGCGCCGAACCTGACAGCCGAGAACATAGCGTTCAACGAGGTGGCACGGCGCGCCATCGTCACCGACCCCGACTTCCAGGGTGGCCATTTCTATGCGCAGGACGGGCGCGCCGAAACCAAGCCCAAACGCGGTCTGCGGAT
>JAGPBF010000073.1 GCA_018063505.1 Rhodoferax sp. | reverse complement strand
GCATCCGAATATGTAAGCAAGTTGGGTCGCTCCAGACATCGCGTTAGCCCGCATGAATTCCTTCTGCGTACCGCGTCGGGCGTCCTGAGCCGGTCGACTCGGCCCGCTGAGTTCAGAATAGCAGATCTGGAGAACTGACAACATGCAAATCACTCGAGCCGTCCTTGATGAGGCAACAGCAAAAGGTCTGATTGCGAAGGAGCAGAACGCCGCATTCTGGACTTTCCTTGTTGAGCGCGAGCACGAGACGCCGACATTCAAGCCCGCTCACATCTTGTACTACCTTGGGGGCATGATCGCCATTGGCGCAATGACCCTATTCATGACCCTCGGCTGGGAACGCTTCGGGGGAACCGGTCTGCTTCTCATCTCTGCCTGCTACTGCGTCATCGCGCTGGCGCTGACCGAGTTTCTCCTGGGTCGCAGGCAACTTGCACTGCCTGCCGGCATCACCGCGGCGCTTGCAGTTGTGATGATTCCTCTTGCCGTGTATGGCGCTCAGCACGCGCTCGGCTTCTGGCCCGCAGACGGATCGACAAAGTGGGCGTACCGCGACTATCACACCCGCATCGATTGGCGGTGGTTGCTTATGGAGTTCGCAACCCTCGCGGCAGGCATCGTTGCCATCTGGCGCTATCGCCTTCCGTTCCTGGTCATGCCGATCGCGGTGACGCTTTGGTACATGAGCATGGACTTGACGCCGTTCCTGTTTGGGGGCGACGCGATGAACTTCTTTTCCGACCGAGGCAAGCTGGTTTCAACTTGCTTTGGACTCTCGATGACTGTCATCGCCTTCTGGGCGGATGTCCGATTTCGGCAGCCCAAGGACTTCGCCTTCTGGCTTTACATATTCGGTGTGCTGACCTTTTGGGGCGGTCTGACGAGCATGGATTCGAACAGCGAGTTCGGAAAGTTCGTGTACTTTTGCATCAACCTTCTCTTGATCGCAATTGGCGCCGCCCTTTCTCGTCGCGTGTTCGCCGTTTTCGGGGCAGTTGGTGTCGCACTGTACCTGGGTCACCTCTCGCATACCGTGTTCAGGGACAGTATGCTGTTCCCCGTCGCACTGACTGCCATCGGCCTGGCCGTCATTGGCGCTGGCGTCCTTTGGCAGCGGCGCGAGGCGGCCATAGGTGCTTGGCTGCGGTCCTATCTACCCACATCTGTACGTGAACTGGTGGAACACCGCGCATCCCATTGAATACTCGCAGGGTCTGCCTTGTACGGCATGCTAACCCCTCGCTCAAGCGGAGCGCCAACGGCAGGCCACCAGGCCCGGTCTGGCGGTACGCGGTACATTTTCGCCAGCCCGGGCCTGGCGTCCTGCCGTCGTCGCCCGCTTAGCTCGATTAACCATTGCCAAGTCAGCACACCAATGCTGTTTGGTTGCAAGTGCTAGCACTAAGTGATAGCATTCCCCGGTGAACTCCAAGCATCGGAAAACTCTGACCGCTGTCTTCGGCAAGCCAACATCGTCATCCGTTGTTTTTTCGGACATTGAGGCGTTGGTCAAAGCCCTCGGAGGAAGCATTCATGAGCGTGAAGGCTCCAGAGTGAAATTGGTGCTTGGTGGGCATGAGTGGCGGTGCCATCGCCCCCATCCAGGCAAGGAGGCGAAGCGATACCAAGTGGAAGAAGCTCGCGCGCTTTTGGAACAAGCAGGAGTCAAACCTTGAACACGATGAACTTTCAGGGCTACACAGCTCGAGTCGAATACGACGAGCGGGACGATATTTTTGTTGGGCGGGTTCTTGGGCTTCGCAGCATCATCAGCTTCCATGGGAAGACCGTCGCGGCGCTGCGTCGAGAATTTATTGCAGCAATCAAAGACTACCTTGCAGACTGCGAGGAGCAGGGAGTCACTCCGGAAAAGCCAGCGTCGGGAAAATTGCTGATTCGAGTGCCTCCCGAAGTACATAGCCGGGCGCTCATCAAAGCCCAATCTATGGGAAAGAGCCTGAATCAATGGGCAACAGAAGCGCTAGAGCAAGCGGTGCAAGTCAATGGTTAACCGGCCGCTCCATGAGCGCCCCCAATCCTGGCTTCGCCAGGCCCCCCGACGGGGTGCAAGAAAACTTGGGAGCGGTCCGGCGCGGTGATCGGCAGCACCTGGTTCTGGAAAGTCGACACGGTGAATCGAAGCCTCGAGATCGGACACACCTGGCTGGCGAAGAGCTGGCAGCGGTCTGCGGCCAACATCACGCAGGCCACCGCTTTGTCACACCATCCGGGCGCATGGCTGCGGAGATGGAACGCAGTTGGTAGCACCAAGAGGTCAAACAAACATGGCAGTTACAGGAACAGTCAAAGGCCCGGCATCCTATTTCCCGTCCATCGAGAAGACGTACGATCAACCCGTGACGCATTGGTTCGACATCCTGCCTGGAGGAATTTGACTGGCCACAGATGGGGGAATTTGAAGTGGCCATCGGGGTGTTCGTGCACTGCTGCCACCGGACGTTCACATCTTCACGGCTTCCAAGCAGCCCTGGGTCGTGCTTTCTGATGACGTGCCGGCGTTCGCGCAGTTCTACGAACGCGAGGCCCTGTGGCCGGCTGCGAGATTGCAACGCGGGGCAACGCTGGTTCCCGCGATCGAGGCGTATCAGGCCGGCTTGCGGGGCAATACCTGACCTGTAGCGCGCAGGCCGCCTTGCGCATCACAGCTGAAACGCCAGCCAGCGCACCAGCCCCTCGCCCATCTCGCGCACCAGTCCGGGCCGTTGCCCGCGGTAATGCTCGGCCGTGGCGCGATGGCGTTCGATCCATAACGCAAAACGCTCGACCTCGGCCGGGTCGAAAAACGCCACCATCAACTCATAGTTCAGGAACAGGCTTCGTTCGTCCAGATTGGCCGAGCCGGCCAAGGCCAGCCTGGTGTCGATGACCACCGCCTTGCCATGCACCATGCCCGGCACCAGCCAGACCCGGCCGCCGGCGGCGGTGAGTTCGCGCAGCGCTGCGTGTCGTGCATGGTCGGCCAGCCAGTGGTTGGAATGACGCGGCAGAACCAGATCGACCTGCACCTGGCGCCGCGCTGCCAGCGTCAATGCCATCATCAGCACCGCATCGGGAACGAAATACGGTGTGACCGCCAGGATACGTGTACGCGCAGCAAAACAACTCGACACCAGCAGCGTGTAGAAGGTGTCGTCGTTTTGGTCGGGTCCACTGGCGATCAGCTGGGTCGGGCTGCTGCCATCGATCTGTGCCAATGCCCCGGCGGCAGGCGTGTGCTGCTCGGGCGTGCCGGTGGCAAACGCCCAGTCCACATCGAAGCGGCGCTGGGTCTGGCGTGCCAGGGCTCCGGCGAAATCGAATGTCAGGTCGACCCACGGCACCCGGCGCCGCGTCTGCGCCGGATCGCCGACAAAATACTCCGCAGCCAGGTTGCGTCCGCCGGCCCAGGTCCGGCAGCCATCGGCTATCACCAGCTTGCGGTGGTTGCGCAGGTTGGTGCGCCCTGGCAACACCGATCGAAACGGCGATACGAACAAGGCCACCTGCACGCCGGCCGCGCGCAGGCGCCGGATATCGATGCGCCCACCCAGATAGATACCGATGCCGTCGACCAGCAGGCGCACCCGCACACCGTCCTGCGCGCGCCGCACCAGCGTGTCCTGCAGCTCACGGCCCAGCACGTCATGCCCGACCAGGAAGGTACAGATGTCCAGCGTTTGGCGTGATTGCTGCATCACCGCACGCAATGCGTCCAGAGCCTGCACACCATCGTCGTGGATTGCCAGCGCGTCGCAGGTTGTGACGTCCGGCAACCCCATTGCAAGCGCCAGTTGCTGGAACGGTGTCAACCCGGTGGCACCGGCATCTGGCACCACATGCCCGCCATCGACCAAGGCCGGCCAGCTATGCAGCTTGCGGTTGACCTTGCGACTGCCGAACAACAGGTACAGCGGCAGCGCCACATACGGCATCAAACCCAGCGACACCACCCAGGCGATGGCCGCCGACGGATGGCGCCGCTGGTGCCGGGTGCGCGAACCGATCACATAGATCGCCAGACCGATGAACACCAGCACGCCATGCAGCGTGATCAGGCGGTTGTCGATCAGGTGCGACCACATGGGCAGCAGTCGGCGTGGCGCGGCGGGGTCATTGAACTGGATTATGGGTGTTGCGGCGGTCGGCCCGCCTCGTAGAATCGACGCCTTGCAGCATGCCCCTGCGGCTGCGCCCATCGGAACCTGACTTGCCGCGTTTACTTCACACCGCCGATTGGCAGATTAGCCGCCAATACTGCAGTTCGCCAACAAGGCCGGCCAGCCGGATGGGCCCGACACCGTGGCGCTTGCCAGCGACGGTGACGGGGCCGGGCGGGTTGCAAGGGCATCACCTGATCGCCATGGGACTCGCAGGACAGGTTGAGCCGCCCAAGGCGGGAGACAACTGAACATGCACGAGATCATCTGCCCGCACTGCGGGAAGGCGTTCAAGATTGACGAGACCGGGTACGCGGAGATCCTCAAGCAGGTCCGCGACAGCGAATTTGACCAGCAGTTGCACGAGCGGCTTGAATTGGCCGAGCGAGACAAGCGGGCCGCCGTCGAGTTGGCCACGACCAGAGTCGCCAGCGACTTGCAGAAGGTCGCGGCGGCCAAGGACACCGAAATCCAGGCGCTGAAGGCCAGACTCGATGCGGGCGAGGTCGCCCGCAAACTCGCGGTGACCGAGGCCCTGAACGCAGTGCAGAGGGAGCGCGATGTGCTCGCGAACCAGCTGGAGCAGGCCAGGCGCGATGGCGAATCCACTGCCAAGCTGGCCGAGGCCCGGCTGTCGAGCGAGATGCAGCAAGCTGCAGCATCCAAGGAGACCGCCGTCCAGGAGCTGAAAAGCCGGCTCATTGCCTTGGAGCTTGCGCAGAAACATGCCATCACCGAGGCGGTCGGTGCGGTCGAAAAGGAACGCGACGAACTGAAAAACGGTATTGAGCGGGCGGAGCTTGAAAAGCAACTCTCCGAGAAGTCGCTCAAAGACAAGTACGAGACCCAGATCAAGGATCGCGATGACGCGATCGAGCGCCTGCGGGACATGAAGGCGCGCCTCTCGACCAAGATGGTCGGTGAAACCCTCGAGCAGCACTGCGAGACCGAGTTCAACCGCATTCGAGCGACGGCATTCCCGAGGGCGTATTTCGAGAAAGACAACGACGCTCGTTCGGGCAGCAAGGGCGACTACATATTCCGAGACCTGGATGAAGCGGCAACCGAAATCGTCTCCATCATGTTTGAAATGAAGAACGAGAGCGATCGCACCGCGACCAAGAACAGGAACGAGGACTTCCTGAAGGAGCTCGACAAGGATCGTACCGAGAAGGGGTGCGAGTATGCGGTGCTGGTCTCCTTGCTGGAGCCCGACAGTGAGCTCTACAACACCGGGATCGTCGACGTTTTCCATCGCTACCCGAAAATGTATGTCGTCCGACCGCAGTTCTTTCTTCCCATCATCACGCTGCTACGTAATGCGGCGATGAACTCGCTCCAGTACAAGTCGGAGCTAGCGCTCGTCAGGGCACAGAACATCGACATCACGAAGTTCGAAACCGAGCTCGACACCTTCAAATCCGCATTCGCAAGGAACTACGACCTCGCCTCGGGGCACTTCCAAAAGGCAATCGCAGAGATAGACAAGTCGATCGATCACCTGCAAAAGACAAAGGACGCCCTGCTCGGAACCGATCGGAACCTTCGACTTGCGAACGACAAGGCGCAGGACGTGACGATCAAGAAGCTGACGCGGGGCAACCCTACTATGGCGGCCAAGTTCGCCGAACTCAAGTACCAAGGCCCGTCGGATGCCGAATAGGTGAGGTCGCCTTGGCCTGCTGCTGTGCGGCGCGACGCAAGGCGCTGTAGCGGCTCAGCGTCTGCTCCATCGCGGCCATAGGCAACTGGCCGTCAGCACCGGCCACCAGCAAGGCCGCCTTCAGCGCCTGGTAGGACTGCTCCACTGCATCAAGCGCAGCGGCCGTCATGCCGGAGCTCGGCCCACCCTGCTGCGGGTCGCACAATCCGAACAAGGCATCCGCATGTTGCGCAAAATGGGTTTGCGCCTGCGCCAGATCGGTTCCGGCAGCCGCCATCCAGGGAAGCAACTGCCCAGCGGCAAACGCCTGTTCCGATGCGGTCTGCTGGTAGCGCAATACCCGCAGCGCCCAGGCCAGACGTTCGCTGGTGGCCTTGCCCATCTGCGCGCGGTGCATGCGTTCGACAAAATGCTCGATGGCAGCGTCCAGCCGGGTGGCAATACGCTGGTCTTCGGCCACCCTGGCAGGGTCGGCGCCAGCCAGTACGCTGCGCGCCATCCGGGAAGCGACATGCCCGACGCGGCCGATCTCGCGTTCGAGTGCATCGAGCGCCAGCGCCGGCACCGGCAACACGTTGTCGTCCAGGAATTGCAACTGGGCCTCGTCTTCCTCGCGTGCGCGAAAACGCCGCTGCAGCCAGCGCGTGAGGCTGGCGGCCAGTGGCCACATCAGCAACACGCCCAGCAGGTTGAACACGGTATGGAACAAAGCCACCAGGATCGCGGGATCGTCGGCCAGGCCCATCGCCTGCTGCGCGCGAGCCAGCGCAGCGATCAGCCAGGGCAGCAATGCCAAGGCCACACCGGCGGTGATCAGGTTGAAGATCACATGCGCTGCAGCTGCGCGACGCGCATTCGGCGTGGCGCCAACGGCCGCCAGCAAGGCCGTGAAGGTGGTACCGATGTTGGCGCCGATGACGATGGCCGCAGCGCCCTGCGCACCGATCAATCCGCCTTGTGCTGCCGTGATCGCAATCGCGATCGACGCACTGGAAGACTGCATCAGCACCGTCATCAGCACACCGACCAGCAACTGCGCCAGCAGGATCAGCATGCCGTCCCCCTGCGGCAAGCTGAGCTGCCCTGCCAGCCCCGTAAAGGTCTGTTGCAACAGGCCGATGCCCATGAACAGCAGGCCGAAACCAGCCACCGCGGTTCCGAACGCACCCATGCGCCGCCCCGGACCTGTCAGCCGCAACAAAATGCCAACGCCGATCAGCGGCAAGGCCAATGCCTCGATCTTGAACTTGAGCCCCAGCAGCGCCACCAGCCAGCCGGTCATCGTCGAGCCGACATTGGCGCCGAACAATACCCACAATGCCGGCGCCAGGCTGAGCAACCCGGCATTGATGAATCCGATGGTCGCCACCGTGACCGCTCCGGAGGCCTGCACGATCGCCGTGACCAGGATGCCCGACCCCAGCGCATGCCAGCGGGTGCGGGTCGCCGCACTCAGGATGCGCTGCAAGGCCCCGCCGGCCGCCAGCTTGAGCCCGTCGGTCATCATGCCCATGCCGAGCAGAAACAGACCCAGGCCGCCGAGCAGCGGGCCAATCAGAGCAAGGTGCGGGCTGTCCATGCTTGCATGGTAAACGGCGAGTTGTTGGTTGCAAACCCGCCGGGCGTGGCGCAACAAGACGGGCCGGCCCAGCGTGACGCTTCAAGAATCGCCGGGCATCGCCGCGACAAGTGTGCTGGCACCCATATTTCCTGCGCAAGGGGTCCGGACAGTCCGCCCGAATTTCAGGGCGTTGAAGCAAGCAGATGCAGAACAACTGCCTCGGTCGCATCGGGTTGCGCCGTCGTGGTTCAGCTTTCGGGGTCGTAATGGAATTCGCGGAGTTCCTGCGCGCAGCGGCAAGCTTTGGCAATCCTCGCTGCCCACTGGACGGCCGCGTCGCGTGACGGGAGATCCAGGACACAGAAGCCGCCGCTGAACTCCCTGGTCTGCGGGTAGGTCTGGTTCGTGAAGCTGCCGTCGGCACAGACCATCAGCGGCGCGACGCTCTCGTTGATACCGCCGCCAAACACGTAGACGCCGGCATCCTTCGCCTCGCGTATGACCGCGTGCGAGTCCTCGTCGGCGGCAACCATGTCCTCATCGGAGATGTCCATCGCAGGTGCGGGAAAAGAGACAAGGTACTTCGTCACCGTGGGTTCCTCTGCGGATGAATTTCGGTATGGGTGCAAGGCCAGGTGTTGAAATCAAACAACGCTTCCAGCAGTGGGAAGGGTCCTTGAACTGCCGCACCCGCTGGGCAGCAGCAACTCAGCCTGAGGCAGAATCGCGCGCCACCCGCTTGAGCGGCTGCCAGCCCGCGAACTGCGGATAGTGGCGCAGCACGGCCGGGCCATCGAAATCCCAGCCCAGGCACTTGCCCAGATAAAACGGCGGCTCGCCATTGCTGTGCTCAGGCAGGCCCGCCTCGCGGCGCAGTTGTGCACGGTAACCGGGAATGGTCTGGTAGGCGGCGGTAGCCATGTTGAACAGCAACTCGCGCAGATGGGTGCAGCCCTTGATGCCACCCAGGTTCTTTTCTATCGTGACGCGCCAGCCCGGGCCGATGGTGTGGCCCACCATCTTCTGCATCGGGTCGGCTGCCTGGCCACATTCACCGTGCGGCGTCGAGGGCATGCCGGTGGCAATTTCCTTGATGGTCAGCGTGTCGTCGAGCGTCACGCGGATCACCATGTCGTGGATCGGCGTGCCGGGCGGCAACGCACCCTTGTCGGCCGAGCGCCACACATAGGCCTTGGTATCGGTGAGAGTGGCCTCGATGTCCCACAGGCCGTCGTCACGGTGGTAGCCGTCGAAACGCACCTGGCGTGTATGCAGATGTTTGCGGGGGACAGAAGGAGGAAGAGACGACACCGGGTGACCTTTCGAGCAGACAGATTCCGGATCCCGCGCTCCCTGCCAGAAAACATCCGGTCCGACTGCGTCGATTGTCTTTCAATCGCGCGGCAGGCGCCGCGACCGCTCCAATCTCCCTTGTCAGGCCGCGTTTTCAACGACCGTCGTCAGGTGCGTGGTGGCCGTGAGCGAATTGGTGATCAGGCAGCTGGTCTCGGCTTTTTCCAGCAGCCGCTGGGCCTTCGCCTGGTCGACCTCCGCCGGCGTGCGCAAGGTGGCGTGGATGGCAAACGCGGTGAATTTCGTCACGCCGTCGACCCGCTCCAAGGTGCCTTCAACCGAACATTGGAGCGACACCCAGGGCAAACGCGATGCCCTGGCGATGGCGCGAAAACTCAGCACGAAGCAATCGGCCACTGCGGCCACCAGCAGCGACTCCGGCGACCAGCGGCCGCCAGGCCCGCCGAATTCGACCGGTGCGGCCGACACCAGGGTCGGCAGACCCTCTGTATCCAGGCCGACATCGCCATCGGGACCGCCACTGGCGGACACCCTGTAGTGGTGGGGAAACTCTTGCATCATTGGGTTCCTGTTGGGTTGCGAAGGGGCTCTCGGAATGTGTTCCAACCGATCTGTCGCCATTGTCTCTTGCGACTTTGGCCTGCCTGCATGCCGCACGGCCGTTGCCATTGCGATACATCAAACCCGCATCCATCAACAAGCACGGTTCACGCCTTGAGCTCCTGCATCAGCCAGGTCTTGAAGGCCTTGGCCGCGGGATTGATCAGGCTGCCTTCGGGCGAGATCAGGTAGTAGGCTTCCTTCATCGGCAGTGCGTAGTCGAACAGGCGCACCAGCTGGCCCGACGCGATCAGGTCATTGGCCACGGTGTCGTGCGCCAGCGTCACGCCCAGGCCCTGCAGCGCCCAGTTCATGCTCAGCACCCAGGTGCTGGCACGGTGGATCCGCGGCGGTGGGTATTTGCGGTTGCCGATGTGGCCGCTGAGCCAGTTGTCCCAGGTCTGCAAGGTGCCGGGCAGGTCGAACAGGTTTTCTTTCAGCAGGTCCGAGACACCGTGAATACGCCCGGCCACCTGCGGCGTGCAAACCGGGAAGATCGTGTCTCGGGTCAGTCGCTGGCCGGCCCGGCCCTCCCACTTGCCCAGCCCCAGGACGATCTCGACCGCCGCCAGGTTGCGCGGCTTTTCGGTCGGCCAGATCGACGTGGCGACATCGAGATTGACCCAGGGGTGCTGGCCCATGAAGTCCTGCAGGCGCGGCGTCAGCCAGAAGATGGCGAACGAGATGTTGGAGTGCAGTTCCAGCACATCGGGCTCGTTGCGCCCTGTCAGCACGGCGGTACCCTCCTCCAGCGTATTGAACGCCGCCTGCACGGTTGGCAGATAACCGCGGCCGATGTCGGTCAGCTCCAGCCCGCGTGCGCGCCGGTGAAACAGCTGGCGGCCCAGTGCACTCTCCAGGCTCTTGATCTGCTGGCTGACGGCCGACTGCGTCATGTGCAGTTCCTGCGCCGCCTCGGTGAAGCTCAGCGCCCGCGCCGAAGCCTCGAACGCACGCAGCCAGTTCAACGGGGGAAGTCGTGCCATGCCTGCCTCATGAATACGCCGCGCTGCCCCCGGTCTTCCTGCACCGTTCGGGCGGTCTGGCCACGCCAGGACCGGGGGGCCTCATTAGTTGCGCATAAGTAACGCTAATCTTATACCGCGCGATTGTGCATTTGTCTTGGTGCCGGCGATCCGGCACACTGCGCACACGCCGCGCGCCGCGGTGTGCCAGCCAGTGGGTGTGCACCAGCGCAAGTCGTGCTCGCAGATATTTACTTCATCCTCTACCAATTCAAACATGGACAAGCCCTCCGCTTTCAAAATTGCCTTCATCGGCCTGGGTAACCTGGGCGAACCCCTGTGCAACAGCCTGGTCAGCAAGGGATTCCACGTCACTGTGACCGACCTGCGCAAGGACAACGCGCAGCGTCTGCTCAATGCCGGAGCCCATTGGGCCGATGACGTCGCAGGTGTATGCAAGGAAGCCAACCTGGTCATCACCGCATTGCCCTCGGTCGCAGCCTCGCGCAAGGTGGTGGAAGGGCCGGGCGGCGTGTTCGAGCACCTGGCGCCAGGCGGGATCTGGATCGAGATGAGCACCACCGATCTGAACGATCTGCAGCGCTTGCAGGACGTGGCCAAGGCCAAGGGCATCGACGTGCTGGAGTGCCCGGTCACCGGCGGCGTGCATCTGGCGCATTCGGGCCAGATCACGGTGCTGGTGGGCGGCGAACAGGCCATCTACGACCGGGTTGCGCCAGTGCTGCAGGCGATGGGTGGCGAGATCATCTACATGGGCAAGCTGGGCAACGCATCGGTGGTCAAGGTCGTCACCAACATGCTGGCCTTCATCCACCTGGTGGCGGCCGGCGAGGCCATGATGCTGCCGGCCAAATACGGCGTCGACCCCGATGCCACCTGGCGCGCGATCCGCGCCAGTTCGGGCAACAGCTTCGTGCACGAGACCGAGTCCAAGCTGGTGCTCTCGGGCAGCTACAACGTCAAGTTCACGATGGATCTGGCCTGCAAGGACCTGGGCCTGGTCAACGCCATCGCCGAAAAACTCGGCGTGCCGCTCGAACTGGGCAGCCACACGCAGCAGATTTTCCGCCGTGCCCGCGGCTTGTTCGGCTCCGAGGCGCAGTCACCCGAGGTGGTGCGCATGATCGAGCAGGCCTGCGGACTCGAATTGCGCGCGCCAGGGTATCCGAGCGAGCTGGTGGCCGAATAACCGATGGCCGACACCCCATTGACCCATGCCGCCTGGGCAACCCGCGCGGCGGCCTTGCAGCCGGACGGCCGCCACTTCATCGGCGGGCAGCGGCTGGCTGCGCGCAGCGGGGCGACCTTCGACAGCATAAACCCCGCCAATGGCGCAGTGCTGGCCGCGCTGGCCAAGGGCGGCCCGGCCGACATCGACCTGGCAGTATCCAGCGCCTGGTCCGCCTGGGTGGACCGCCGCTGGCGGGGCCTGGCACCACGTACGCGCATGGACATCCTGCTGCGTTTTGCCGGCAAGGTCGAACGACACGCCGATGAACTGGCGCTGCTCGAGACACTGGACATGGGCAAACCCATCAGCGATGTGCTGAACATCGACCTGCCCGAAGTGCTGCGCACCATCCGCTACTTCGCCGAATGCATCGACAAGATCGAAGGTGCGGTCACCCACACCGCGCCCGGTTCGCTGCACATGGTCCTGCACGAGCCACTGGGCGTGATCGGCGCGATCTCGCCGTGGAACTACCCGATGCTGATGGCCATATGGAAGGTGGCGCCGGCATTGGCAGCAGGCAATTGCGTGGTGCTCAAGCCCTCGGAGCTGGCGTCGCTGTCGTGTCTGCGGCTGGCCGAGCTGTTTTTCGAGGCCGGTGGGCCGGCCGGCGTGTTCAACGTGGTCAGCGGCCTGGGCACCGAAGCCGGCCAGGCGCTGGCACTGCACCCCGACGTGGCCAAGCTGACCTTCACCGGTTCCACGGCGGTCGGCAAGTTGCTGCTGGGATACGCCGGGCAATCGAACATGAAACGCGTGGCGCTGGAGACCGGCGGCAAGAGCCCGCAGATCTTTTTTGCCGATCTGTACGATCTGGACGCAGCGGTCGACCGGGCCATCGGCGGCATCTACGACAACGCAGGCCAGGTCTGCAATGCCGGCTCGCGGCTGCTGGTACAGCGCGACATTCACGATGCATTCATCGCGCGCTTCATAACGCGCAGCGCCGAGTTGTATCGCCCGGCAGACCCGCTGGATCCGGCCACCACGCTGGGGCCGGTGGTCAGTGAGCAACACAGGCGCAAGGTGCTGGCCCACCTGACCCGCGCCGGCAACGAGGGCGCGCAGCTGGCGCAGGGTGGCGCTGCCAGCGCAGTGCCGGCCGCTGGCGCGTTCATTGCACCGACACTGTTCACCGGCACCCACGCGTCGATGGCCATCAACCGCGAAGAAGTGTTCGGCCCGGTGGCATCGCTCACGGTATTCGACACCGAAGCCGAAGCCGTGGCACTGGCCAACGATTCGATCTACGGGTTGGCCGCTTCCGTATGGACCGCCGACCTGAACCAGGCGCACCGCATGGTCGGCGCCCTCGAGGCCGGCGTGGTCTGGGTCAACTGCTTTGGCGACGGCGACATGACGCAACCGTTCGGTGGCTACAAGCAGTCGGGCAATTCGCGCGACAAGCACATGGACAGTCTGCTGTCGTATATGCAGGGAAAATCAGCCTGGTTCGCGCTTGGCTGAGCCTGCGGCCACCCGTGCGGGCCGACGCGTCGGCGCCCGCTGACAGAAATGGAAACTGCAAACCATGAAAGAAGTCATCGATTGCGGCCTGCCCGCACTGGCACAACCCTTTTCCTGGGCCGTCAAGGGCGGCGGCCTGCTGTTCACGGCACACGGACCGGTGCGCCAGGACGGCAGCATCGACACCGGCCCGATCGCCGACCAGGCCCGCCTGACCTTTGCCAATCTGAAAAGCGTCGTCACCGCTGCCGGCGGCACGTTGGCCGACGTGACACAGGTGCTGATCTACATGGTCGACATCCAGGACATGGCGGCCATCGATGCGGTGTACCGCGAGTTCTTCAGTGCACCATACCCGAACCGTTCCAGCGCTGCGGTGGCGGCACTGGTCGTGCCGGGCATGAAGATGGAGATCGTCGCCTACGCGGCGATCGACGCCCGCGCCGGTTGAAGCGGTTGAGCACCACGATCAGCGTGATGATGGCGCCGAGCACGTTCATTGCGCAGCTCGCGACAAGGGTTGTCAATGGGTCTGAAATTTGCCGAAGGTTTTCATTCATCATCGATTGATAATGGCGGCACCAACATTGAGCGCACCTGAGGAGACACCCCCATGCCCAGCCTGTTCACCCCGGATCAACGCGCACAGTACGAGCGCGACGGTTACCTGATCATCCGCTCGCTGTTCGACACCGAAGAGATCGCGTTGATGCGCGACGCCATTGAGCAGGATCCGGCGTTGCGCGCCAGCCTGTACGACCGCAAGGACGCCGAAGGCAAATCCACCCGCATGGCCTTGTGGAACCATCCGGGCGACAGCGTCTATGGTCTGGCTGCGCGCTCACGGCGCGTGGTCGACACCATGGAAGACATGCTCGGCGGCGAGGTCTACCACTACCACTCCAAACTCACGGCCAAGGAGCCCTATGACGGCGGCGCCTGGGAATGGCACCAGGACTACGGCTACTGGTACCACAACGGCTGCATGTATCCGTATATGGGCAGCGTCATGGTCGCGCTGGACCGGGCCAACCGCGACAATGGCTGCCTGCAGGTGTTGCGCGGCTCGCATCTTGCGGGCCGGGTCGACCACGGCGTGTTGCCCGGCGAACAGGTGGGCGCCGATCTGCGCCGGGTCGAGGAGATGAAGAAGCAGCTGGAGCTGGTGTACGTCGAGCTCGAACCCGGCGACGGCTTGTTCTTCCATGCCAACGTGATGCACCGCTCGGACCAGAACCGCTCGCCGAACCGGCGCTGGACGGTGCTGTTCTGCTTCAACGCCGCGCGCAACAACCCCTACGTGGAGCATCACCACCCGCAATACACGCCATTGCGCAAGGTCGACGATGCAGCGGTCCGGGCGGCAGGGGCACGTGTGTCGTCAGCGACCGATGGTGGCTTCGCCACCAAAGCCGTCCGGCCGGCAGAACTTACCAAACAGGTTTGACGCCAGCGCCTGGCCTTGCGGCCGCAGGCTGTTCAATCAGACAGGCTGCGCAGCCTGTCGACCAGCGCCGGCAGGTCGCGGCCTTCTGCCACCCGGGTCGCGCCGCCGTGCACGCATTCCTGCACCAGCCGCTCGAGCGCGCCGGCGTGCGGCGGCACCGTTCCGAAAAACGCCGGCGATGCACCCTGCGCAATCAGCAAGGTCGGGAAGTTGTCGACGTCGACCGGATCGACGAGTTCGGCCTGGTCTTCGACATCGATCCAGCAAAAACGCGCTTGCGGAAAGCGCGTCGCCACCTGCGCGAAGACGCCGGCGTAATCGCGACATACGCCACACCACCGGGCACAAAGGCACGCCACCAGCACATACGGATCCGACATGGCAAACAAGCGACCTGGGGCCGCAGGAAATTGAAGCAAGGACGATGCTATCAGCGCGCGTCACTTCCGGGCGACCGACCGTACCATGTCGTCGCCGGATAGTCCATCAGGCCACCTTGGCAACCTGCGGCTGGTTGGCCGCGTCGGTATCCAGGGCCTTGACTGTCAGCGCTGCAACCGCCATGGCGTCAGCCCTGGCGGCCGGCCCCATGGCCAGCCCTTCGGCGCGCACGAAACGCACATCGGTGATGCCCAGGAAACCGAATATCGTCTGCAGATAGGATTCCTGGTGTTCCATCGCGCGGCCACCTTCCGACGATGAATACACGCCGCCACGGGTCGACGCGACGATCACCGTCTTGCCACCGGCCAGGCCTTTCGGGCCCTTGTCGGTGTAGGTAAACGTGCGACCGGCCTGCGCAATGCGGTCGATCCACGACTTGAGCTGGCTCGGAATCGCGAAGTTGTACATCGGCGCACCGATGACGATGACATCGGCGGCCAGAAACTGGCTGACCAGGGCCTCCGAGACTGCGTTTTCGCGCTGTTGAGCGTCACTCAGCGTATCGGACGACGGCGGCAGGCGAAAACCAAGCGCCTCTGCGGACAGGTGGCTGGGTCCGTCAACCGCCAGGTCCAGGTACTGCACCTGGGCACCGGCATGGTGCGCGCGCCATGACGCGGTGATGGCAGCGGTCAGCTCGCGCGAAGCGGACTGCTGACCCAGAATGCTGGAGTCAATGTGAAGCAGTTTCATGGTCTCGATTCCTTTGCGTAGGATGCCGGCAATGCCTGCACCGTGAATTGCCGTGATCCGGAGAAACCCGCAATCTTTGGCTTGAATTGATTGTGCTGATGTCACCAGTTATTGATAAGTAGGCAAAATCGCGATTATTCGTTCTACTGACAGGACGATGGAGCTGCGCATGCTGGATTTCAACGACATGGTGTTTTTCGCCGAAGTGGTCGACAAGGGCGGGTTCGCCGCGGCCGGGCGCAGCCTGACGATTCCCAAGTCGCGCTTGTCACGGCGCATCGCGGAACTCGAAACCCGGCTTGGCGTGCGCCTGCTGCAGCGCACGACGCGCAAGTTGTCGCTGACCGCCGTGGGCGAGCAGGTCTACCGCCACTGCATCGCGATCCGCGAACAGGCCCAGGCCGTTGAAGATACGGTGGCGCAGGCACATACCGAACCTTGCGGCACGATCCGTGTCGCCTGTCCGATCACGCTGGCCCAGACCACGATCAGCCCGGTGGTATCGGCATTCCTGGCGCGTTATCCCCAGGTGACCATCGACATGCGGGTCAGCAACCGGGTTGTCGACCTGGTCGAAGAAGGCTTCGACATTGCGCTGCGCGTGCGTCCGACCCTTGATGACAGCGGCAGCATGGTGATCAAGAATCTCGGACCGACCTACGCGCTGATGGTCGCCAGCCCGAACCTGCTGGCCCGCCAGAGGCGCCCCGCCAGCCCGCAGGACCTGGCCCGTCTGGACACCGTCAGCATGTCGGCCAGCGACGGGATGGCGACCTGGCACCTGCGCGGTCCGGGTGGCGAGAACTTTTCACTCAATCACCGGCCCCGCCTGGTCGCCGACGACCTGCTGGCGCTGCTGCACGCGGCACGCGACGGCGTCGGTGTTGCCGTGGTGCCGGACTACATGTGCCACGACGAACTGCAGCGCGGCGAACTGGTGCTGGCCCTGCCCGGCTGGGCGCCACCGCCAGCCATCGTGCACGCGGTATTCCCGTCGCGGCGCGGCCTGGTGCCGGCGGTGCGGCGGTTCCTGGATTTCCTCGGGGACAAGCTGCGGGTTGACGCGGCAACCGCGTCAACCTGAGTGCGCTCAGCGCATCGGTTCCTTGAGCACGGCCGGGTCGAACGGCGGGCGGCTGAACACCTTGCGCAGCATCGGCTCGAAATACGACAGCGGTTTGGTCGGGTAGTCCGGATCGAACGCGTTCTGGTCGAAGCGCTCGCAAAAACGCATGCAGGCGTGGTACCAGGGGTGGTTGCGGTAGGCCAGATGCCCGTTCGGATCGCGCCCGTAATGCTGGGCGTAATACTGCATCTGGAACAGGCCGTGCATCTCGATGATCCAGGTCACCTCGGCGCGCACGTAGGGCCGGATGATGGCCGCGGCCAGCTGCGAGTGGTTCTCGGGCGCCAGTTCGTCGCCCAGGTCATGCACCAGTGCGGCGACGATGACCTCGATGTCCTCGCCGTCGGCCTCGGCACGGGTCGCGCTTTGCAGCGAATGGGCCAGCCGGGTGACCTTGTAGCCCTCGATCGAGCCATCGAGCCGCTGCAACGCCGCCAGCAGCCGATCCGGCAGGGCACGGATGTACTGGTCCTCGAGTTTGTGCAGGAATTCGTATTCTTCCTGCGTGCCATGTTTCATCTCGATGAAGTCGACGGTTTCCATGTTTTCAAGCTCCGGGTATTCGTTCGATGGGTGCTCAGACAGCCTGTGGCCCGAGCCGGCGGCTGAGCACTCGGTACAGGCTGCGCGGGCTGTCCCGGTCAATGTAGCAGCCTTGCAGCTGGCGGTGGCCTTCGGACGGATCGAAGGAGGTACGGCCATGCAACACACGGTTGTTGTCGAACATCATCAGCTGCCCCGGCTCCAGCCGGAAACGCAGTTCGAAGCGCGGATCGGACAGCAGGCTGCCGAAGCGCTTGCGCGCACGGTGGTAGGCGCGGGTGTCGGCCTCGGACATCAGCGGGATGTCGTCAAGCCGCGGGCTGTAGAACACGCCGACCATGGTGCCCATGCCGTCGAGTTCGATCATCGGCTGCACCGACACCAGAGAGGTATCGGCGTCGCGGTATTCGAAGCGCACCGGCACGCTGGCCAGCAGCCGGAAACCTTCCGGGTCTTCCTGTTGCAGCTGCTGCGCCACCGCCAGGCTGTCGACCAGCGTGGACAGGCCGCCGGAGGTCTGGTTCTGCAGGCAATGCAGCAACTGGATCCCGGGCACCGGGTTGCGGTAGGGGTTGTCGGTGTGCGGGCCCAGTGCCACCGGGCGGTAGGCCAGGTCGGTCGAATCCGGGCGCGAATAGACCTCGAAATAGCGGCCGAAGTTGGTCTCGCGAACAAAGCCGAAACGCCGCGCGATCGACAGGATCGAATCGGGCTGTGTCGGCGTGCCGTGGATCAGCAGGAAGCCGCGCTCCACATATTCCTTCAGCGCGCGCACCAGCACCGCATCGTCCTGCAGCGCATCCCACTGGTAGACCGGCTGCGGCGCCATGTCGGCCAGCCACGGCAGTGGTGCCGGACAGGCTTCATCCAGCACCGAACCGGCGAGCAGTTCCTGCGGGTCGAAACTGCCCGAGAAACCATCGCTGAACGCCAGCCACAGGCCCGTGCCTTCGAGCCGCGCATCGGTCAGGCAAAGATCGTCGGGCAACAGGTGCGGGTTCATCAGCCGCTGGCCGGTCACCGTGTCGCGCTGGGTCGGGTCGGCGCTGCGCGCGCGCAGCCACAAGGCGGGCAGCACCGTGTCGGCCGCGCCGTCACGCAGCACCACCTGGGGAGCCGGGGCACCGGCCAGTACGTGGATGGTGCGGCCAGTCTGCGGCGTGGCCACAGGCTCGGGCACGGGCAGCATCACGCCATCCGGACCGGACAGACCCGAAGGTGCCAATTCGAGCGCAGCCGCTGCCGGGTCGCTCCAGGCGCCAGACGCCGACACGGATCCAGTGCTTTCGGTCGGGATGCTGAGGACGGACATGACGGGTTCTCCAGAGGCTGCGGGGGGCGCCATCACCCGTTTCCGGGGCTACGCCAATGCGGCGCAAGTGTGCGCGAATCAGGCCTGTTGTTCAAACAAGCAATCTTCGGTCGCAGAATTAGCCGCGCTAATGGCTCTCTGATGGCTGCATCGGTGCGGCACCCTGGTAGCCAAACGCCGACAATCGGGCCTGATCGAACACGGCCCACGCTATTTTCTGCATGACCATCTCCCGTTCCCCCGAGCCTGGCAGCAAACCCAGATACCAGGCCATTGCCGACGACATGGCCCAGGCCATCGTCAACGGGCAATTCGGCCCCGGCGAG
>JAGPBF010000250.1 GCA_018063505.1 Rhodoferax sp. | reverse complement strand
GCTGGCCGGTGCCATGCAGGTCGGCGTCGATGTCGTGCGTGGCCCAGGGGCGGCCGTCGGGCCGGACGACGATCGGCTCCTCCGGGATGTCCATGAGGCCGATGGTGGCGTCGACGGCCGACAGGGCGGCGAGCAGCCAGGCGTTCACGGCATCGTCCTTGGTGCCAGGGGCCGCCATGTATTCGTCCATCACCTGGATGAAGGTGCGCATCTCGTTCAGCAATGTCAGACTGCGCACGGCGGCTTTGCGCTGGCGCACGAGGGTGACGCCATTGTTGATCAAGGCCATTTTGTCCCGTTTGGTGTAGACAAAGCCGACCCGTTTGCTCACCTTCTCCGTCAGGTCGTCGCGACGGCGCCATTGCCACAGATTGGCGTACGACCGGCGCTGCAGCTCTGACAGCAAGGCGTGCCCCCAGCCGCCGGTGATGTCAGGGATAATGCTGGCCGTATTGTACGCTAGTCCGGTCCAGTAGACAAAGTCGTGGAATTCGCGGTCGGCGGGATCCCACTTAAAGCGGGCTTCGGCCACTTGCTCGAAGGTATCGCCACGCAGCACCGACAGCACCGTCCAGTCGGCCTGCGTGTCGCGGCCCTGCGCCACATCGACCCCGAGGTGATAGAAGACGCCCTCGCGGGGCGGCTGCCAGACTTCGAGCAGGCCGCCGAACGTCTCTTCCAAGCCGCGGGCCGTCGGCATGTGGCGGACGCCAGGGGCGATGGTGTCCTCGATCCAGGCGAGCTCGAGGTCGCCGAAGACGCGGTGGGTGCCCATGGGCAAGCGCCAGCTGGATTCCCAGTCGAGCGGGTACTCTTGTTCGAACAGCACGGGGTTGACGTAGGTCGCGCGTTTTTGGCGCCGCCAGGCGATCTGGCCCAACGTCAGCTTGTAGCGCCGCATGAGGTCGCGCTCGTCCATCGTCAGCGTGTGGGCAAAGGTGTCCGGCACTGGCAGGGTGTAGTCCTCGTGCTCAAACCACGGTACAAAGTGGAATTCAAAGCCGTTTTCGCCGCGCTGCGCCTGCTCGGCGAACTCCTTGAACCAGGCGCCGTTGAAGTGGCTGGTCGACTCCAGGATGATGGCGCTGTAATCCTGCTGGCCCCGGGCGTCGCTGAAGGCCGGGAACAAGCTGGCCTGCACTTCGTCCGGGTTCGGGTACCGGGCGACCTCCGTCAGGTGCGCGATGTGCGACATCTGGCTTGCGCCGACGTTCATGTTGCGGGCGTGCCCGACGACGATCTTGCTGTTCAGCGCCGGGAACTCGAGCTTGAATTTGCTGTCGAAGGACGTCTTCGGCTTGAGGGCTTTGGGCAGCTGCTCGTACATGAGCTTGTCGATCGTGAACAGCTCGTAGCTGCTCGGTTCGTCGTGGGCGATCAAGATGGCGTTGCGGTTCGGTCGGAAGGCGCAGTTCCAAAAGCTGAAGGCGCGGGACAAAGTCGAACTTCCGACCTGCCGGCTTTTGCCCCATATTTGTCGTATTTGCCCGGTGCGGCGCAGTTGGTCCGCCATCGCGGCCCACAGGCGGGCCTGCACGCGGTTAAACCGCAGCGGCGACAGCCCGATGGTCTGCTTCGTCTTGATGTTCAGGTATTGGTTGGCACAATGCGGAAAGTCGAGACGGCAGCGGTGCAATTCCGCGGCCCAGGCGAGCTGCTGTGGGGTATAGTCCGTCTGGCTCACTCACTCCGGGCGACGAGGTCGGCCAGCGTCTGCTCCTCGACCCAGGGGGTGACGTCTGGGAGCTTGCTGTCGTCCGGCGCGTCAGCAAAAGTACTGACGGTCGACGTCTCGCCTGCGTGCTCTATAGCATACTGCAGCTGGGACGACAAGCGTTCGAGGGCGCTGAGGACAGTGGTGACGGCCCAGGCGGCGAACAGCGCCAGCAGGGTCAAGATGGCGGCGATCCAGCGGAGCAGGGTGACGATTTCGTCCAACGGCATGGCTAGACGGCCTCCCCGGTGACCGCGGTGGCGGCGTTGGCCAAGTCGAACACGAGCTGGAGGCCACGCCAGCTGTCAGGGTCGTTGTACGCCAGGTAGAGCCAGCCGTCCTTCTCGGCCGTCACGAGGTGGCCGAGGCCGCGGGTGGTCAGCAAGGCTCGGTCGTGCGGGCGGGCATGCACGGCCATCCAACGGGCCGGCGTGCTGTCGTACGCCCGGGTGTCGATGTGGAAGGATCCGCCGCTGTAGATGCCGAAGGAGACGCCGGGCAGCCGGGTCAGCGCCAGGTACACTTGCTCCAACGCCACCCCCGGCACACAGCCATCGATGGCGTCCGGCCGATGACCATGCGACTCACGGATGATCCGCACCGGGCTGCCCAGCAGCTCCCGCAGAACGACAAGCCAGCGCGCGGTGCGATAGACGGCGCTGTCCCATTGCACCGGCTGCCCGTCGAGACGGCGCTCGCCTTCATTGAAGTACGGTCCCAGTTTGGCTAAGTCGGCTTTCGTCATGCTGTGCCTCCTGTGCGTTTATAATGCACCGTCCGAGCCATTCGACGATTTGTGGGACGACGGCATTGCCGAGTCCTCTAAGTCGGTCCACCCGATGGGATATCCCATGAGCCACTCCGACAGGGCGGGATTCGGTGGACCAGGGCCTTCCCGCTGCCGAATTACACACGGGACTGAACGCCTCCCATGTTCGTAAGGCCAGTGTGCGATACCCTTCCAGTCCCGAGCCCTGGGGGTAGGCCACAACGAACAAGCGTTCTCGTGTGTGTGGAGCGCCGAATTGACAAGCGGATAGCACGTGCCACTCCGCATCATACCCGAGCGCAGCGAGCGCCCCGAGAACTTGATCCAGTCCGCGAGAGCGAAGGGCCGCAACATTTTCGATGATGACGTAACGCGGCTTGAGGGCGTCGATCGCTTTGGCGTACTCGAACCAGAGGCCACTACGTTCGCCTGCGAGCCCGGCTCCTTTTCCGGCAACGCTAAGGTCCTGGCATGGGAATCCTCCGCAGAGCAGATCCACTCTGGGAACAGTGCCCCAGTCGATGGCCCTAATGTCTCCGTATCGCTGGACGTGGGGCCAGTGCTTGGCGAGCACTCGCTGACACCAGGGGTTGTTTTCAACTTGCCATCGCACGGACATGCCTGCTCGTTCAAGTCCAAGGTCGAATCCTCCAATTCCGGCAAAGAGACTGCCAACAGTAAGTGTCATGGCTGTAGGTTCTTGCTGTGCAGCTCAGTGCTGGTGCAGGACTGGCAATGGAAGTACCAGAAGTCGCGGTCGTCCTTCCAGCAACGCAGTTCGCTGCTGCAGAATTCGCACAGGCGCGTGCGATTGGCGATGATGGCGCGGTTGCGGGGCAGCCGACGCATGCGGTCCCAGGCCTCGGGGTGGACCGTGAAAAACAGGTCGCCCAAGTCGGTGTGGCACAGGACAGCCGGTCGTTTGTCGGGCAACACGACGCGGTCCTTGCGGTCCGCCGCCCGCCATTCGCGGCTGAATTCGTCGGCCCGGCCCTCGATCACCGGCAGGCCGTCGATGGCCCCGGTCAAGCTGTGTCCCATTATGGCGTTCCTTTCGGTGGTGTACGGCGGATGATCTGACGGGCCGGCGGCACATCGTATTCTGACGGCGGATACGTCTGCGGCATCGGGTGGCCGAGGTTGTTGCTGCGCTTTTCCACGAGCCGTGACTCCACTTCGCCGCCCAGCGCCTTGTACTGCTGGTACGCCTGGTCCGCCTCGTAACCCAACTGGGCCTTCTTGTTGTTCAACTCGCGCCAATAGTTCACCTGTGGGTGCTGTTCGAGTGCGCGCATCGCCTCGACCTCGTATGGGAACAACTCGTGCCCTTCACCTTGTTTTTTCATCGCGTAGCGAATGATCGCTGGGTTGAAGGCCCCCTTCAAGTCGAGGCGGATCTGTGATTCGACTTCCGCGAGGCGATCGTGGACTTCTTTGGCCATGTCGTTGTGCTCGTGACGCAAAAACTGCCCGACGCTGCCGCCTAGTGCCGTATCCTCAATGCCCTGGATCGCATGCTGCGTCTCATGCAATGTGGTGTTCCGCATGGCGTCCGGCTTGCCGCCCGCCAGGTACATCTTGTTCGTCTCTGGGTTGTACGCCCCGTTGAGCCCGAACGAAAACCCGGTGCTCTGGACGGGAATGTCCTTCAGCTGCGGATACGCCTGGTACAAGGCTTCGTGGTTCAAGGTGCTGCCGAGCGTCCGGCCTTCCTCGAACAGCGGAATGTTCAACAGCTCACTGTTATGCTGATTCTTCGGAATGTTACTGGCTAAGTTCGCCCAGCCGTCAGGAATCTCGAACCGCCAGCCGGTATCGGGCGCCTGAAACCACCCCGTCTGCCGCCAGATGTCTTCGCCCCGGCTGCCTGCCTGCTGTAGGGCTTGCGCCTCAGCCAGCTTAGCCAGGTTGGCGGTCGCCGCCTTCGGCCCGGCAAAAATGCCGAGAACGGCCTTCAGGGCCGCGAGGCCTTCGACGGCGCCGCGCCCGACCGGATTGGTGCCGATCCAGGCGTTCCGCGGATCATTCGCGACGTCGAGGGCCGGCTGCAGGTCGGAGGCGATGGTGCCGGCCGCCTGGCGGGCACCGGCCTGTGCCATCTTGGCAAACGGCGTCATGTTGAATTGCTCTAAAATCGGCTCTGCGGGGCCGAAGCCAGGCACGGGCGGTGGCGGTAGCGTAAACTCACTCATTGGTCGGCGTCTCCCACGCACTGTCGGTCGCTTCACCGATCGCCTGTTCGAACTTTGCCCGCACGGCCACCGGCAGATGCTCCCAGCGCGGGACGTCTTCCTGACTGCGGATGTTCACATGCACGTCCAACTTGTGCCCGACGGTGAACGTGACGACGTCTTTGGCCAGCGAGCCGGCCGATTTGGTCGCCATGGCGGCGACGGCGATGGCCTGCGGCGTGTCTTGCAGACGGGCCCGCGTCGCATCCTCCCGCAGCTGGTTAATGCAGTCGAACATCACCGCGACGGCATCGGTGGCATAGCGCTTGAGGACCGCTGCCGTGCTTGCGCCACCGAGGTCGGTGGTCGGTAGCGCGGGCGCTCGGACGGGCGCAGGCCAAGCCGGTTGGTCCGGTTCGCCCGTCGCCACTGCTCCTGTAGTTGCGCCTTCAGCAAGCGGGCAACCGTCGGCAGTGACACCTCCCACCAGCGAATGTTCACCGTCAGGCCGTCCAGGCGGCGGTACGGTCGGGCCAGCCACCGCTTGCGCAGTCCGGCCTGCAGTCCTTGCTGTTCGATTCGTCGAATGAGCCATCGATATGCCTCTCGTGTGTACGGGTGACCGAGCATGCGGGCCGGGTCGTCCAAGGTGACCCAGCCGGGAGTGACGAACTTCTGGACGCGACGGCCGGCGTCGGCGGTGACGACCGGCGGTCGGCCTATGCCACGCGGTCGACCCATCGCGCCTGCGTCGGCGTACTAGTGCCAACGTGGTTCCCGGTGC
>JAGPBF010000249.1 GCA_018063505.1 Rhodoferax sp. | reverse complement strand
TTGTTGTCGCTGGGCATGAGCATGGGCCAGTGGTTGTGCGTACCGATGATTCTGGCGGGGGCGGGATTGTGGTGGTGGGCGCAGCTGCACGCGCCTGTGGCGATTGCCGCGCGGCCCGCGGCCCGCCCGCCCGGGCGCGGACGCTAGACTTGGGGGTTATCACGATGACCACAGGCAACTGGCTCCGCGACAAGGTGGCACGACTGATGCCGCAAACGTCCCATGACGAAAAACCCGCTGGCGACAGGCCAGCGGCTGAACGCGGCAGGCCGCGCAGCCTGGCGCAGCGGCTCGACGGCGTCGTGCGCAAAGGCGACGAGGCGCTGTCGCCACGCGAGTTGCGGCGCCTGCTGGCAGAGTTGCAGTCGGTGGTGGACCGCCAGATCAGCGAGGTCGAGGCTGGCCGCCATGCCAGTGAAATCGCGCAGTGGTATGCCCAGGCCACGGCGCCCCAGCGCATGGACTGGCTGCGGCTGCTGTGCGAGTGTTTCGCCCACGACCCCGGCGTGATCCAGGCCGCACGCGCGCAATACGAGGCGACCCAGGGCGGCGCCGAACACGGCCAGGCCGAGATCCGGCTGCGCCAGGCGCTGGAGTCGCCGCGTTCGCGGCTGTTGCAGCGCTTTGCCGGATTCCCGCAGGGACTGGGCTTCCTGGTGAACCTGCGTGCCCAATTGCTGCCACTGCTGCGTACCGAGAAGTGGCTGGTGCCGATCGAGGCCGAGCTCGAAAGCCTGTTCTCCAGCTGGTTCGACGTCGCCTTTCTCGAGCTGCGCCGCATCAGCTGGGATTCGCCGGCCTCACTGGTCGAAAAGCTGATCAAGTACGAAGCCGTGCATGCCATCGGCAGCTGGGCCGACGTGAAAAACCGGCTCGACAGCGATCGCCGCTGTTATGGATTCTTCCACCCGCAGATGCGCGACGAGCCGCTGATCTTCGTCGAGGTCGCCTTGCTCGACCGGATGGCCGACAGCATGGCGCCATTGCTCGACGAAACGGCGTCGGCTTCCGACCTGAACAAGGCGACGACAGCCATTTTCTATTCGATCAGCAATACCCAGCCCGGTCTGCGCGGCGTGAGTTTCGGCGACTCGCTGATCAAGCGGGTGGTCGAGGCCTTGCAGGAGGAATTTCCCAAGCTCAGGCATTTTGCAACCCTGTCGCCAATCCCCGGGCTGCGCGGCTGGCTGGCGAAAAATGCCGGGCAGTTGCTCGCGAAAGCGGGGCCCAAGGTCCGCCAGCAACTGGCGCAGGTGCCGGGGCTGGAGCAGCCCAGTGCCGAGGCCCTGCTCGCCGCCTTCGATGCGCCGCTCGAGCTCGACGAGAAATCGCCATTGCGCAGGATGCTGCTGCAGGCGGCTGCCTGCTACCTGACGGAAATGGACAAGAAGGCCGAACGTCCGCTCGATCCGGTGGCGCGTTTCCACCTGGGCAATGGTGCGCGCATCGAGCGGCTGAACTGGGCGGCCGACACCTCGGCCAAGGGCCTGCGGCAGTCTTATGCGCTGATGGTCAACTATCTGTACGACCTGAACCGGTTGGCCAAACATCGAAGCCAGCTGGCGCAGCGCAAGATTCCCGCCTCTGGCGCGATCGAAGCGCTGGTGTTGTAGCGGGGCCGACTGCAGGTCGAATTCAGGTGATGGCACGACATGGCAGGTGACGTCGAATTCGCATCCCACGGCACGCTGGCGGTGGTCACCTTGCGCGACAGCGGGCGATTCAATGCGATGTCGCTGGCCATGTGGGGCCAGTTGCGCGCCGGCTTCGAGCGGCTGGCACGGGATGGAGCGCTGCGCTGTGTGCTGGTGCAAGGGGCCGACGGCCATTTCTGCGCAGGTGGCAACATCACCGAGTATCCGCAGTTCCGCTTTGACGAAACACGGTTGCGCGAGTTCCACGAACGCCTGGTCTGGGGCGCACTCGAGGCCATATTGGCGTGTGATGTTCCGGTGCTTGCGCGTATCGAGGGCAACTGCATGGGCGCTGGCCTGGAAATTGCCAGTTGCTGCGACATCCGTGTGGCCGGGCGATCGGCCCGGTTCGGCGCACCGATTGCCCGCCTCGGGTTTCCGATGGCACCGCGCGAGCTGAACCTGGTGTTGCAGGCCGCGGGTGCCAGCGCCGCGCGCGAGATGCTGCTGGAGGCGCAGGTGATCGACGCTGCGCGCATGTGGCAACTGGGTTTTCTGAACCAGTGGGTCGAGGATGCAGCGTTGTCCGCCCAGGTCGATGCCCGCCAGCAACGCATCTGCGCGCTGGCGCCGCAGGTGGCACGCATGCACAAGCGCATGCTGCGGGTCCTGGCGGGTCCGGGCGGGAGTGGTCCGCACGCCACCGTGGCGCCAGGCCGGGCCGCGCTCGAGTCGCTGGTGGCCGATGCCTACGGCTACGCCGATTCCGCCGAACACCGCGAGGGCATCGCGGCCTTCATCGCCAGGCGCAAACCGACTTTCTGATCCACTCCGACACCCGGCATCGGGCGACATCACCATGACCATGAGCACAGCCATCGACGCAGCGGCGCTGGACCGCAACCTCTTCGAAGCCCTGCGTGAAGCCTTCCCGGCCGATCTGGACGCCGTCGCCATCGAGACTGACACCGGCCTGTGCTACAGCTGGCGCGATATCGAGCGTGCCAGCGCCATGCTGGCCAACCTGCTGGGCGGCCTGGACCTGCCGCCGGCGTCGCGGATCGCGGTGCAGGTCGAGAAGTCGGTCGAGGCTGCGATGTTGTACCTGGCCACGTTGCGCGCCGGCCATGTGTTCCTGCCGCTGAACACCGCCTACCAGAGCGCCGAGATGGCCTACTTCATCGGCGACGCCGAGCCGGCCGTGGTGGTGTGCGCGTCGCGCAATTTCGGCTGGGTCAGCCAGATTGCCTTCACGGCCGGCACCGATCATGTCTTCACGCTGGACGCGGACCGTACCGGATCCTTGCTGCAGCGTGCGCTGGTCTGCAGTGACCAGCACACGCCGCTCCGGCGCCGCGGCGACGACCTGGCGGCCATCCTGTACACCAGCGGAACCACCGGGCGCAGCAAGGGCGCGATGCTCAGCCACGCCAATCTGCTGAGCAACGCACGGGTGCTCAAGGACTACTGGGGCTGGCGCTCACCCGCGCAGGGTGGGGATGTGTTGATCCACGCGCTGCCGATCTTTCATGTGCATGGCCTGTTCGTGGCGCTGCATGGCGCGCTGCTCAATGGCAGTGCGATGTTGTGGCAATCGAAGTTCGATCCGGCCTGGGTGGTGCAGAACCTGCCGCGTGCCACGGTGTTCATGGGTGTACCCACCTTGTATGTGCGCATGCTGGCCGAGCCTGGGCTCAATCCACAACAATGCCGCAACATGCGCCTGTTCATTTCCGGGTCGGCGCCGATGCTGCTGGACACCTTCACGGCATGGCTGCAGCGCACCGGCCATACGATTCTGGAGCGCTACGGCATGTCGGAGACGGCGATGCTGACCTCCAACCCCTGCGATCCGGCGCTCGGTGAACGCCGCGGCGGAACTGTCGGGTTGCCGCTGCCGGGCGTTCAACTGCGGGTGCAGGACGACCAGGGTGTTTCGGTCGCAGTGGGCGAGATCGGCGGTATCCAGGTGCGCGGACCCAACGTGTTCAAGGGTTACTGGCACATGCCGGAAAAGACCCGCGAGGAGTTCACCGCTGACGGCTTTTTCAAGACCGGCGACGTCGGGCGTGTCGATGCAGACGGTTATGTGACCATCGTCGGGCGCAGCAAGGATCTGATCATCAGTGGTGGCTACAACGTGTATCCGGCCGAGGTCGAGAGTTATGTCAACGACCTGCCAGGCGTGGCCGAGAGTGCGCTGGTGGGCATTGCGCACCCGGATTTCGGCGAAGTGGGGGTGCTGGTGGTCACGGGCCGCGACGGTGTGCCGCCCGATCCGGGGCAGATCATCGCTGCCACCAAGGCCCGGCTGGCCAACTTCAAGGTGCCCAAACAGTGTTTTGTTGTCGACGCACTGCCGCGCAACACGATGGGCAAGGTTCAGAAGAACGTGTTGCGCGACCAATACCGCGACTTGTTCGGCGGCACCTGAAACCCGCGACCTGTTCGGCGGCACCTGGCGCCGCGCGGGCCACCCGGCGCTGCCGTACTGGCGGCGCGGGGCAGCGGATCAGCGCAGTACCAGCACCGGAACGTGCGAATGGGTCAGCACCAGCTGTGTCTCGCTACCCAGCAACAGGCGCTTGATGCCACGGCGGCCGTGTGATGCCATGACGATCAGGTCGCATTTGTGCTTCTTGGCAGTGGCGATCACGGCTTCGGAAACCAGGTCGGACTTGGCGGTGATGGCCTTGGCCTTGACCCCCTTGGCCATCGCCGTCTTCTTGACCGCATCGACGATCGCCTGCGCGTTGTCGGCCCATTGCTTTTCGATTCTTGCCACTTCGCCGGCCTGTACTGCCATGCCGCCTTCGAAGTAAGTCATCGGATAACGGGCGACCACCTTCAGCGCCACCAGTTCGGCGCCGCACAGGCCAGCGAGCGCAATTGCACTGGACACGGCCTTGCGGGACAGGTTGGAACCGTCTGTGGCGACAAGAATGCGCTGGTACATGAAATACTCCTCAGTGGTGGTTGATGGCTCTAGCATAGGCCGACATGGCTTGTTCTGCTTGATGCAGATCAAGGGTGAAGGGCATTTCTCCGCTATGCTCGTTGACCATGTCTGCCGCGACACTGGCCGCTGAGGCCCTTTCCCACGACCCGGCCCCGGTGCCCAGCGGTGCTCGCGCGTCCGTGGCCGACCCAGCGATTGGGGACGAAGCTGCGGCGCTGCTGGACGATCCGCAGGAGTGGGCGGCCTTCAGCCGGCCCGCTGTCGGAGCTGCCGGCCTGGTCGAGTCCAGCATCATGGTCGACGGAATCACCTGCTCGGCCTGCGCCGTGACGATCGAAAAGATCCTTTGTGCGATGCCGGGTGTGCAGATGGCCAATGTCAGTGCCGCGAGCCGCCGTGCCACTGTGGTCTGGTCACCCGATGCCGTGCTCCCGTCGCAGTGGATGGGCGAGATTCGCAAGGCAGGTTACCTGCCTTTGCCGGCCAATGACAGCAGTGCCCGCGCGGCGCGCCTGAAGGAAAGCCGCACGATGTTGTGGCGCTGGCTGGTCGCCGGCTTGTGCATGATGCAGGTCATGATGTACGCGTATCCGGCGTATGTCGCGCAGCCTGGCGACCTGAGCGCCGAATCCGAGCATCTGCTGCGCTGGGCCTCCTGGGTGCTGACGCTGCCGGTGATCCTGTTCTCCTGCGGGCCATTTTTTCGCAGCGCCATGCGCGACCTGCTGCAGCGGCGCATCAGCATGGACCTGCCGGTGGCGATTGCCTTGCTGATCACCTTTGTCGTCAGCACCGCGGGGACCTTCGAGCCGCTGGGGATTTTCGGACGCGAGGTGTTCTTCGACTCGCTGACGATGTTCGTGTTTTTCCTGCTGACCGGCCGCTGGCTCGAACTGCGCTTGCG
>JAGPBF010000248.1 GCA_018063505.1 Rhodoferax sp. | reverse complement strand
CGCACCTGCTGCGCCAGGAATCCGGCGCGATCGATCCTGGCGCGTGCACTGTTGTCCAGCACCGAGAACAACCAGATGCCAACAAAGCCGATCGTCATCGAAAACAGCGCCGGCGATGTGTACGGGAACAGCGCCGAACCCTTGGGATAGCCCAACGTGGCTTCCCAGACCGACGGCGAGACGATGGTCAGCGCCACCGACGACAGCAGGCCCAGGAAACCGCCGATCACGGCGCCGCGGGTCGTGCAGTTCTTCCACAACACACTCATGAACAACACCGGAAAGTTGGCTGATGCGGCAATCGCGAACGCCAGCGAGACCATGAATGCGATGTTCTGCTTCTCGAAGGCGATACCGAGCAACACGGCGACGACGCCCAGCGCAACCGTGGTCAAGCGCGAGACCTTCAACTCGGAGGCGCTGTCCGCCTTGCCCTGCTTGATGACGGTGGCATAGATGTCGTGCGACACCGCCGATGCGCCCGACAGCGTAAGGCCGGCCACCACCGCCAGAATCGTCGCGAACGCCACCGCAGAGATGAAGCCCAGGAACACGTTTCCGCCAACCGCGTTGGCCAGATGCACGGCCGCCATGTTGTTGCCGCCGATCAGGCCGCCCTTGGCATCGAGGAAGCTCGGATTGGTCAGCACGAAGGTGATGGCGCCAAAGCCGATGATGAAGGTGAGCAGGTAGAAATAACCGATCCAGCCGGTTGCCCACATCACCGACTTGCGCGCCTCCTTGGCGCTGGGCACCGTGAAGAACCGCATCAGGATGTGCGGCAGGCCCGCGGTACCGAACATCAGCGCCATGCCGAAGCTGATCGCCGAGATCGGGTCCTTGACAAAGTTGCCCGGCCCCATGATCGACTGCCCGATCTTGGCCGCTTCCTCGGCCGTCTTGCCGCCGCTGGTGGCCAGGTCAGCCTTGATCTTGACCGCCTGAGCGAACATGGCTTCCGGGCTGAAGCCGAAATGCCACAACACCGATGCCGCCATGAAGGTTGCCCCGCCCAGCAACAGGCAGGCCTTGATGATCTGCACCCAGGTGGTCGCCGTCATGCCGCCGAACAATACGTAAACCATCATCAGCGCGCCGACGATGACCACCGCCATCCAGTACTCCAGGCCGAACAGCAGCTTGATGAGTTGTCCGGCGCCGACCATCTGTGCGATCAGGTAGAACGCCACCACAACCAGCGTGCCCGAAGCGGCGAAGATCCGCACCGGCTTTTGTTCGAAGCGAAATGCGGCGACGTCGGCAAAGGTGAACTTGCCCAGGTTGCGCAGCCGCTCGGCCATCAGAAAGGTGATCACCGGCCAGCCGACCAGAAACCCGATCGAGTAGATCAGGCCATCGAAGCCACTGGCCATCACCGCCGCCGAGATGCCCAGAAACGAGGCCGCGGACATGTAGTCGCCGGCGATTGCCAGGCCATTCTGGAAACCGGTGATGCCACCGCCAGCGGTATAGAAGTCGGACGCGGACTTGGTCTTTGCAGCCGCCCATTTGGTGATGAACAGCGTCAGGACGACGAATCCGGCGAACATCGAGATGGCCGTCCAGTTGGTCGCCTGCTTGACGGCTTGTCCGAGGTCGGCACCAGCGGCGTGCACGCCCGAGGCTCCAAGCAGTAAAAAGGCCAACACCAATGAAGGGCGCAATGCATCCGCGATGCGCGAGCGTGGTGTAGTGCAGTTCATTTGAGCACCGCCCTGGAAATCGCTGCCGACAAGGCGTCGAACTCGCTGTTGGCGCGACGAACATACACGGCGGTGATGATGATCGTGAATACGATCACGCCGAATCCCACCGGAATGCCCAGCGTCATCACGCCCTCGCCAATGCGTTGCGACAGGAGTTCCTTGTCGAATGCGACCAGCAGGATGAACCCGTAGTAGACGACCATCATGGCCAGCGTAAGCCACCAGCCAAAACTGCTGCGTTTGGCCTTGAGTTCCTGATATTGGGGCAGGCTGGCGATTCGGGTCGCAAAATCGGTTTCCATAGTCAATTCCTCGGTGGACACAACGCATACGGCCACAGCGCTCCCGCTGCGACTCGGATGTCGTATATTCACCGCACGCGCTGACCTGATTCTGTCGCCAAACCAACGGGGGCTTACACAATGGTGTCGTGTTGCCTGTGCCGCTCTGTTGCAAGTTGGCGGCGGGCGCAGTGCGGCAGCAGGGTCGGTGCAGCCACGACCCGATATGCGACCGACAAGTTATGAGACGAAAATTCGCGCATCGACGATCTCCAGCACGGCGTCGGCCTCCAGCGGACCATACAGATGCGGAAATGCACCAGCCGCCGGAGCCTTGCCGCCCTGGGCAAAGCCTGGCATGGACGCCGCGGCCTCAAAGCGCAGGGGCGCTGCGAGACGCGCCGGGTCGACCACCAGTACAACCAGATCCGGAACATTGGCGTAAAACGCCGTGATCACGCCTTGTACCTGGTGCCTCTGCGACAGATGAATGAAGCCCTCGGCCGCAAGACTGGCTGGGCGATACATACCTTCAGCCAGGGCATGCTGCGCCGTTGCCCGAGCGCAGACATGAAAAATCCGGGTTATCGCGTCGCTTGCCATGAATACCTCGCATCGTCACTGCCAGCGAGACTAACAGGTAGCTGCAACGCTCTGAAGGATATTGGGGCCGGCTGGGAACCAGGAATCGCGACCAGCGCGACTGCGATGCACCGGCGCCCGCCGGCAAGCCCGGTCAGACCCCGGCCTGCCCGGTATCGCTGACGCAGCCAGGCCTGTGGCGCCGCGTGGGCCGTGGCTATCAATCCGATTGAACTTCCTGCTTAGCACTCGATCCCATAGAGTGCTAATATGAAGCATCGATAGAGGAGAAACCCCATGACAAACCCGAATGCAGCCATTGGTGGCTCCATTGCCCTGGCTAACCCCTGGACCGTGGTGCCTGCGCTGGGCAATCTGGACGCCTATATTTCCGCCGTCAACCGGCTGCCCATGCTCACGCTGGAGCAGGAGCAGACCTATGCGCGCCAATTGCGCGACGACAGCAATCTCGAAGCGGCCGGAAAGCTGGTCATGTCGCATCTGCGGCTGGTCGTTTCCATTTCCCGCCAGTACCTGGGTTACGGGCTGCCACACGGCGACCTGATCCAGGAGGGCAATATCGGCCTGATGAAGGCGGTCAAGCGCTTCGACCCGGATCAGGGTGTTCGCCTGGTCAGTTATGCGATGCACTGGATCAAGGCCGAGATCCATGAGTACATCCTGAAAAACTGGCGCATGGTCAAGGTCGCCACGACCAAGGCGCAGCGCAAGCTGTTCTTCAACCTGCGTTCGATGAAGCAACGCTTCAAGGCCGACGATGCCGCGGCCGATGGGAGCACCCACCGCGATACGCTGAGCGAAGAGCAGATCGACTCGATGGCCGAGCAACTCAACGTCAAGCGCCATGAAGTGACCGAGATGGAAACCCGTCTGGCGGGCGGCGACGTTTTGCTCGATCCGTCACCGTCGGACGATGGCGAGCACGCATTCGGCCCGATCGCCTACCTGACCGACACCGCCCATGAGCCGACAGCGATGATCGAATCGCGTCAGCGCGACGTGATGGCCACCGACGGCATTGCGAGCGCATTGGCCGCGCTCGATGACCGCAGCCGGCGCATCGTCGAGGAACGCTGGCTCAAGGTCAACGACGACAGTTCGGGCGGCATGACGCTGCACGATCTGGCAGACGAGTATGGTGTCAGCGCCGAGCGGATCCGCCAGATTGAAGTGGCTGCGATGAAGAAAATGAAGAAGTCGCTCGCTGCGTACGCCTGATCCGCACAGGACCCGCAAGCCCCCGCTGGTGCTGCACCGCGGGGGCTTTTTACCTGCCGGCGCGCACGATGGCGGTCAGGATGCCTGTTTGAAGAGCTGCGCGATATCGCCTACCAGGGCCTTGGCGCCCATGCCGTAACGGCTGTACAAGCGCAGCTGGCCGCGGGTGTCGTAGATATAGCTTCCGGCTGAATGGTCCATCGAATAACTGGTGGGCGTGCGGCCTTCGACCTGCTTGTAATAGACCTTGAAGTCCTTGGCCAGCGCAGCGAGTTGCTCCGGCGAGGTCGGCCGAAGCGCGATGAAGCTGGGGTCGAAATTCTCTACGTAGGCCTTGAGCACTTCCGGTGTGTCCCGCTGCGGATCGACGGTCACGAAGATGCCCTGGACACGTGCCCCGTCCTTGCCCAGCGCATTGCGGACCTCCACCAGTTCGGACATGGTGGTTGGACACACGTCCGGGCACTGGGTGAATCCGAAAAACACCACCACCACCTTGCCGGCAAAATCCTTGATGCTGCGCTGCTTGCCGTTCTGGTCCGGCAACAGGAAATCACGCGCATAGTCGGCGCCGGTCAGATCGATGGATACGAACGAGGGCTTGTTGTCGAAGCAGCCGGCCAGCATGGTGCTGCTGCCCCAGACGGCAACCGCAGTCGCCGTCCAGCGTAGAAACTGTCTTTTGTTCATGGTCGAGCGCATGCAATCTCAGAAGTAAACGTAGTGGTCCACCAGCAAGGCCGCAAACAGCAGGCTCAGGTGGTAGAGCGAAAAACGGAAGGTACGGCGCGCCAGCGCATCGGAATAGTCGCGCCACAACCAGTAGGCATACAGGCAGAAACCGATGCTCAGCGCAATCGCCACGACCAGATAGATCCAGGAACTCATGCCATAGACGAACGGAAGCAGGCAGGCCGCAAACAGGACGCCGGTATACAGCAGGATCTGCAGCCTCGTGAACTCGCTGCCATGGGTCACCGGCAGCATCGGTAAACCGGCCTTTCGATAATCCTCCACCCGGTACAAGGCCAGCGCCCAGAAGTGCGGTGGCGTCCACAGGAAGATGATCAGGAACAGGATCATCGCCTGCGGGTCGACGACGCCAGTCATCGCGGCCCAGCCCAGTACCGGTGGCATTGCACCCGAGGCGCCACCAATCACGATGTTCTGGGGTGTCAGCGGTTTGAGGATGATCGTGTAGACCATGGCGTAGCCGACAAAGGTGGCGATGGTGAGCCACATCGTCAGCGGATTGACCCACAGGTACAGAATGGCCGACCCGGTACTGCCCAGAATGGCCGAAAAAAGCAGCGTCTGTCGATTGCTCAGTTCGCCGCTGGCGGTCGCACGCCAGGCAGTGCGTTTCATCTTGGCATCGATACCTTGCTCGACGATGCAATTGAACGCGGCGGCTGCGGCCGCCACCAGCCAGATACCCAGGCAGGCAACAGCAGCCAGCGCCACCTCGGCCCACGTCGGTACGCCAGGAACCGCCAGCACCATGCCGATCAGCGCACAGAAGACGATCAGCTGGATGACCCGCGGCTTGGTCAGCGCCATGAACTGGCGCACGACCGATACCTTGGGGGTCGCCGAAATTGCACCGGTGGTCGAAGTACCTGTGCTCATGCTGCACCTGTCGCGCTGCGCGCAGAATTGTCAACTGCTGCCGACGGGCGCTTGTTGTCGGCGACAGGCGTGCAAGC
>JAGPBF010000072.1 GCA_018063505.1 Rhodoferax sp. | reverse complement strand
TGCTGCGGTGACATTGTGCTCAGCAGGTCGGTGCCATCGACATGACCGGCCACCAGCAGGCGATGGTTGGCATCTTGTGTCCGAAAAAGCGTGTAGTGCAGGCTCAGCGCCAACGCGCGTGGGCAACGGGCATTGGCAGCAACGCGAAAATAGCTGCCATCGCCGCGCCGCTCCAAGCCATCGGCCCGCCAGTGCAAAGCACAGTCTGGCGCCGCCGCGACCGTGCCGGCATCCGCGCGCGACGGCGCGACTTTGCTACCTGCGCCGGCTTCGAGGCGAACCGCCTGGTCAAGCACATGCAGCAGCTGTGGCGTCGCAAGGCGAACTTCACCCCAGGTGATGCGGGCATCGCCATTGGCATCGACCGCGACCACCTGATCGAGATCGCGCAAGGCCACCGACAGCACCAGTTGCAGTTCCTGCATGGGTGCAACTGGCCCGGCCACCTGTCCCATCGTTGTTGCTGTCGCATCGGGCTGCTGGCGGATGTCGAGGTAGGCATCGCTGCCTTTGTGCGCCTGCGCCACGTGCATGGCTGCGGCCCAGAGCAGCAAGCCCAATCCCAGCGTGCGCCATGCGCTGCCCTGGCCCATGTGTTTCACGAAGATTCCTTGCTGCGGCCTTGCGCAGGGCGCCGCCACGGCAATTCCAGTCGCCGGTCACGCAGCCCGGCAGCCTTGCGCTGCTTGTCCAGCGCGCGCCAGGCCGGCTCATCGCCGACCAGCCGGGCGCTGTGTGAAACCAGCCACCAATCCAGCGGTTCGCGCTGCAAGCCAAGATTGCGCCATGCCAGCGCCAGCGCCAGTTGCGAATCGTCTTCCAGCCACATCGCGACCAACGCCGCCTCGCGTGCATGCAGTTCGACGTTGTCGCCGCGCCGGCGCATGTCTGCTGCACGGCCGCGCAACTCATCCCGAACGACCGTCCAGCGCGGATCGCCGAGACGGCGCATGGCGCTGGCCTGGCGCAGCAGGACCGCGTCTGTCCGTGGCAGGGGTTCGAGCAGTCGAAGCGCAGGCTCCAGTTGCCCGGTGCGCAGCAGCAGGTCACTCAGTGCAACGGCGGTGTACAGGTCATGCTGCGCGGCCAGGCTGCTGCGATACGCCTCCAATGCCGCGCCGTCCTGACCGGCCCGCTCCAGGTTCTCCGCCAGCAGCGACAACAGCCAACTCTGCTGACCCTTGTCCTGACTGACCGCGATCAGCTTGCGAAAATCCTGTGTGGCCTGCGCTTGTTGCCCTTGCAGCGAGAGGGTCTCCAGGCGGCACGCCTGGGCATACAGCGCGACCCCGGCACGCTCCACCGCATCGCAGGCGCGCAGGGCAGCGCCATAGTCCGCCTGCAGACGCGCCAGCGCGGCGAGGTCGAGCCAGGCTTGTGCATGGCCAGGCGCGCGGGCCACGGCAAGGCCCAGCAAACGCCGGGCGGCGTCGAATTCATGACGGCCCTGCTGCACCGTAGCCTGCAGCACAACCAGATCGGTCGGCGCGCCGTCCTGATCCCACCAGGGCGCGAGCAAGGCCTGGGCACGCCCCCAGTAACGCATGTCGCCGGTCTGGCGCGCCAGCGTGATCTCTCCGTGCGCCTGCCCAATCACGGCCGTCAAGTCACGCCCGGTGGCACCTGACTGCGCCGACATCGGCAGGCGGACCGTCGGCGCCGCCAGTGTTTCCAGCACCTCGTTGTCGGCGCGAGGGTGTAGCTGTGTCACGGCGGCGCTGGTGCTGGCGTGACACAGCGCGAGCGCCAGGATCGCAAGCCACACACGGGCCACGGCGCCGCCAGTCACACTTTTTCTGCCAAGCGGCGCCGGGCTGTCACAAAGCAGCCGGTTCGGCCATGTCATCGACGGCCAGCGTCAGTGGATTGATGTCGATCGGATCGCCGGTTTCACTGGTTCCTGCGATCAGGCTGTTCATGAAGCCCAGCAGGTCGGCAACGCTTCGCCCGATGTCCGGCGGCGCCGGGGCAGCGGGTCCGCCGCCTCCGCCGCCACAGGCGCTGACGAGCAATGCGGCAGACACAACGACCGGCAGCAGGAATTGTCTATGGTTCAACATGGTGGCTCCTGGTGGTGTCGGTTTACATCGCGCCCGGATTGGGCGTGTTCAGATACGGGAAACCGGCCATGAACGGAACGGTGGCCTGGTCGACGGCATCGTGGATATTGGCCGAGTTCGCGCCCAGCGGCACGCTTGACGGCTTGCACATCGACGTCGCGCTCGGTACACCCGGAATGCTGTTGAGCTTGAGCGCGTCGTTGTCGCCGTTGATGACACACAGGCCACCGAGCATCGCTACCAGCGCGATGTCGACGACGTCGTCCTTGGGCCGACGGCCATTCGGAAAACCGGCGTTGTCGCTGCCACCTGCCAACGCGTTGCCGGCCACACCCAGCCGGTTCTGCATCGCGAACGGCACTGGCGCAATGCCGGTGTTCAGGCGCAGCATTTCGGACGGTTGCGGATTGACCATCGGCTTGTTGACACCGGTGATGCCAGTCAGGAAGGTCGTCGCCAGGTCGGTCCGCGGCAGGTTGATCGGCGCCACGTTGGCGTTAAGCACGACACCCAGCAGCGCCGGCAGCGTCGGATTCGTCACATAAGTCAGGAACTGGGCGTCGTCCTTCGGGCTCGACGCGTTGAACTTGTCCTTGTCCGGCAACCCGATCACGACCTCATTGACCAGCGGGTTGCCCAGCCGCGAGACCTGGGTCCAGGCGCCACCGGCCTTCTCGGCGTTGCCGTTGCCTGACGGCGGCTTCCCGTTGAGCAGCCGGGCCTGGCGCATACTGGCGGTACTCCAGCCGCCGATGACTGGCTCACCATTGGCGATCAGGCAATCCTTGTGCACCTCGAGCGCCAGTGTCGTGACATTGGTTTTCTGAATATAGTGTTGCCCGTTCATGCCTGCGGCGTCCTTGTTGGCCGGGTCGAGCAAAAACGCCGCTGGCGCGTTGACCAGGTCAAAGATCGTGCCCAGGTTGACGGCAAACCCTTCCGCACGCTGCCCCACGAACACCTTGCCCTGGTCCTTGCCCGTGGGGCAGCCGGGTATGGTGACCGTATGGATGTGCTGCGCGGCATAACCGGCGTAATTTGCAATCGTTTTGCTGCCAATGTTGTCCACCGGTTTCTCGAACGTGGTGCCGCCGCCGGTCTTGTTCAGTGGCATGACCGATCCCTTGCGACGGTCACCGCGCACCATGTTCACGGTATAGGTTTCGTTGACATTGAGATTGGCTGCATTGAGGCCGGTCACGGTGCCAGACTGGATCAGCGGTATCGGCACACTGGCATTGCCGATGGTGAGCGCGGTCGATCTCAGCGTATTCTGGAACCTGAACTGGAACGTGATGTCCTCGCGCGCATCGCCGTTGTTGTCGATATGGATCTCGTACAAGGCGTTGGGATCCAGCGAAAAGTAGTTCGGACCGCCATAGGGGCCTTGCAGCGGCTGAAAGTTGGCCAGCAGTGTCACGTAGTCGGAGCGGCCGCCGCTGCCGTTGGCGGCGACTCCTTCATAACTTCGGAACATGTAAAAGTCAGTGCCGTCGACCTTGGGGCTGGTGGTGATAAAGGGCGCCTCGCGGTGACTGGAGGCAAAAGCGCTGCCGGCTGCCATCAGCAGCAGACAGGCGCAGGAAATCGGGCCAGTTTCAAGTTTCATGGAGGGTCTCCTGGGGACGGTTCAAGCAGCGGACGCTGCAAGTCGAATACGCACCAGGACCGAAATTGGATTTGGTTCCGTGAAATATTTCCGCATTTGCACTGCATGGCGCGCCAGAACACGCAATCAGCGGCGTACTTCACCATCTGCTTCTGGGCATCCGCTTTGGATTCAGTTTGACCCCGCGTCGCGGTTGGATTCGAGGCTGTCTACATCCAAAAATCCACAGGGTGCGTATTGCCTGCATGCGTACCGCACCACTGGCAAAGACACCATGATCGACCCCACACCTTCTGCCAGGCAGGACCAGGTCGACCGGAAAGGGGCACGCCATACCGCGCGCCGGCCCTTTGCGTGGTTTGCACCTGCAGGGCAGGCGTTTCCCTCGCCCTTAGACCCCACGGGTACACCCACAGCCAAATTCGCACAGAATCCAGCCATGCCGATGCCCTTGCACTCCCAGGACGCAGAGTTGATCGATCTGCTTGACTGTGTGGCGCAGCATGACCCGGTAGCGTTCAAGCAGTTGTATGACCAATGCGCGTCAAAGTTGTACGGCCTGGCGATCCGCGTGGTGAACAATCGCGTTTGGGCCGAGGACGTATTGCAGGATGCATTTCTGACGATCTGGCGAACTGCTGCCGACTATCGCAGCGCATTGAGCCCGCCAATGGCCTGGATGGCGCTGATCGTCCGCCACCGCGGGCTGGATTTTCTGCGTCGACGCTCAAGCCAGCGCAGCCATCTCACAGAAGAACTCGACGACCAACTGGTCGATACGTTAACCACCGACACCGCCTCGCCGATGGACGCAGCCCAGGCCAGCGAACAGGCATTGGCGCTGTACCAGTGCCTGCAGAAACTGGAGAATCGTCAGCGCGAAGTCGTCAGCCTGGCGTATGTGCGGGATCTCAGCCACGGTGAACTCGCACAGCAACTGAACCTGCCTCTTGGGACCGTCAAGACCAGGATACGGCGCGCGATGGAACAGTTGCGTACCTGCATGGCCCGGTTTGCCTGAGGAGAGCGCTTTGGACCTGACCCGAAACTCCGAACTGCTCGATCGACTGGCCACCAGCTACGCGCTGGGCACTTTGCGCGGCGGCGCGCGCCGCCGTTTCGAATCGTTGGCACGCGAGCATGCGTCGATACGCATGGCTGCGCAGATGTGGCAGACGCGTATTGCCGGATTGAACGAACTGCAGACCCAACAGACCCCCGACTCTGCCGTCTGGACACGGATCGACAAGCTGGTACGGGCCCCACAGCAGGACCAGGTTCTGCGCAGCAACCGCAGCGATGGGGCGCCAGTCAAGCCGGCAACCTCACCGTCATGGTGGAACAACCTGGGCTGGTGGCGTGGCGCCAGTGCGGCAGGCGCCCTGGCCACCGTGCTCGCTGTTGTGACAGGCTGGAGTCTGCATGCCCAGCGCAGCCTGGAGGTTGCGCAATTGCAGGCGCAGCTAAGCGCCGTGCCGCAGGAGGCTTATGTCGCCGTGCTGCAGGACGACAAGTCAAAAGCGTCGATGCTGGTGACCTTCGATCCGCGCAACAGGCGGCTCACCTTGCAACGCGTCGGCAACTACCAGGAGGCCAGCGACCGCTCGCTGCAGCTTTGGGCGATTCCTGCCAGCGGGGCCCCGCGTTCTCTGGGCGTACTGGACCGCGACAAGCTGTTGAAACTGGTCGCCGGCGAAGCCGACGTGCAAGGTGTGCAGACGTTGGCGATCAGCCTTGAGCCCAGGGGAGGCGTGCCCGGCGACGGCGGTCCGACCGGGCCGGTGGTATTTTCGGGGACACTGATCCAGAAGCTTTGAGCCCACTGCCGCTGACGGGCAGCGCCGGAATTGTCGCCCACGCATGGCAGGCCGCCCCAACGTGCTGCCAGGTTCAGCGGCCAATCCGCCCGAACGGCAACTGCCCGCGCCAGTAGCGCATCATCAGCCAGCCGCCGAGCAGGCCGCCAAGATGCGCAAAATGCGCCACACCGCTGGCGCTGCCGGTCACGCCCAGCGTCAGCTCGATGCCACCGTACAAGGCCACGAACACCGGCGCCGGCATCGGGATCGGCGGTATCAAGGGCGTGATCTTGCGGCGCGGAAACACCATCGCAAAACCGATCAGCAGGCCGAACAGCCCGCCGGACGCGCCGACCGTCGGTGCCTGTGAGCCCAGCAAACCGGTCACCAGCAACTGCGCCAGCGCCGCCACCAACACGCTGACCAGATAGAACTGCAGCATGCGCCGCGGACCCCAGACACGCTCGAGTTCGGCGCCGAACATCCACAAGCCGAACATGTTGAACGCCAGATGCGCCATGCCTCCATGCAGAAAGGCATAGGTGAGCAACTGCCAGGGGCGGAACAGACCGGAGTCCCACGGCCACAAGGCGAACAGGCCGATGATGTTGGGGCCGATCTGCTGGCCGAAGAAGAAGATCAGCACATTGGCGATCAGCAGGCCCTGGGTGATGGGTGGCATCAGAAAATCACAATCACGTCAAGCTGGTACAACAATGGACTGCGTCCACGCGCAGTCCGCACGATGCCGGCGCAGTCGCAGTCACACCAGCGCTGGCAGTTCGCCCATTGTGACGTGTGCGACCGGGCCCTGCAGCTGCAACCCGGTGCCTCAGGCCATGCTGCGCAAGCCAGCGAGCAAGGCCCGCACAGCGGCGGAGCGCTCGTGGCGCCGATGTACGACGACCAGTTCCGATACCGCTTTCACATCCTGTAACTCGCAAAAGGCCACTCCCGGCAGCGCCAACACGCGTGCAGACGCCGGCAACAATGCCACGCCCAGGCCGGCGGCCACCAGCCCGACGGTGGAGCTCATCTCATTGACCACCATCGATCGGCGTGGATTGAATCGAGCATCGGCCAGCATCTGGCCCAAGGTGTGGCCCAGCGACAGACCCGGCGGGTCTTCGGGCCGCAACAAGGTGTCCTGGGCCAGGTCGGACAGGCGAATGCGCGGCATGGCACTGCAGCGGTGGCTTTGCGGCACCACCGCAATCAGCGGTTGACGGGCCAGCACAAACGACGCGCATGCGTCGGTCAGCGCCGGCAACGGGCCTCGCGTGGCGACCAGGTCGACCGTCTGGTTGTGCAATGCGTCGACCAGCACACTGGCCAGGCGCAGCGACATTTCCACCACGACGTCCGGGTGGCTGGCGCGAAAGGCCGACAAGGCCTGCACGAATGGCAACTCCGCCAGTGCACTGCTGACATACCCAATGGTGATGTTGCCAGTATCACCACGCGCCGCCCGCTGCGCGGCACTGCGTGCCTGGTCTGCGTGGTGCAGCGCCAATCGCGCCTCGTGCAAAAAGGCCTCGCCGGCGTCGGTCAACGTTATGCGGCGATGTGCACGCAGGAAGAGTTTCGCCCCCAGGCGCTCCTCGAGCGCCCGGATGTGCTGGCTCAGCGCCGGTTGCGCCAGACCCAGAAGCTCCGCAGCACGCCCGACATGGAGCTCCTCGGCGACGGTGACGAAATAGCGGAATTGGCGAAGGTTCATTTCCACAATACATTCAGATTTACTTATCGATATTGATTGAATTATGCGATTGATTGAATGCATCTAACCAACCAGAATCGGTATCGGACAAGCGGGACGCCGGCGAACTCCCTGCCAGCGCAAAACCTTGCGACGGACCCGCCCGCACCAACCGCGCCGGTCCCCCCTTTCCTTTTGCCTCCCTCGGCGGTCACACCCGCTCCTTTTCCATGCCACTTTCGAGCACTCCTTTGCTGGCCCGCCCTGCCATCATGTTTCTGCTGGCGAGCTTTTGTTGCCTGTTGTGGGGCAGCGCATTTCCGGCAGTCAAGCTGGGTTACCAGCTGTTCGGCATTGCGCGCCAGGATGTGGCCAGCCAGATGCTGTTTGCCGGCATTCGTTTCGTGGCCGCTGCGGCCCTGTTGCTGGCAGGTGCACGCGCCATGGGTTGGCGGCTGGGCCTTGCGAGAAACCAATACCGGGGCGTGGCCATTCTGGGCCTGACCCAGACGGCATTGCAGTATGTTTTCTTCTATATCGGTCTTGCCAACGCGACCGGCACCAAGAGCTCGATCATGAACGCCACCGTGACTTTTTTCTCGGTGATGCTGGCGCATTACCTCTACCGCAACGACCGCTTGTCGCATCGGCGTGTGCTGGGCTGCCTGGTCGGATTTGTCGGCGTGGCCGCCGCCAATTACGGCCCCACCTTGCTGCAGCCCGATTTCAGCTGGGCGGGCGAAGGCTCGATCGTGCTGGCCGCGCTGATTCTGGCCGCAGCTTCGATCTACGGCAAAAATCTGTCGCAACACATCAACGCGGTGGTCATGACCGGCTGGCAGATGCTCATCGGTGGCGTGGTCTTGCTGGCCGCCGGTTTGCTCGGTGGCGGGCAGATGGCAACGTTCACGCCTGCATCGGCCGCACTGATGGCTTACATGGCCGTGTTGTCGGCGCTGGCGTTTGGAACCTGGAGCGCGCTGCTCAAGTTCAACCCGGTCGGACGCGTGGCGGTGTTCAACTTTCTGACACCGGTGTTCGGCGTTGCCTTGTCAGCGCTCATCCTTGGTGAGGATGTGCTCGCCTGGAAGAACGCGATGGCGCTGGTACTGGTATGCGCAGGCATCTGGCTGGTGACGAGCGAGAAACGCCCGGCACAGTCCGCGCTGCCGGTGCAGGCACCGGCAAGGGCAGGCGCGTGAGGCTGGCCCCGCAGCAGGTGTGGGCCGCTGCCGATAGGCGGGTTCAGCGGCGGGCCCGTGGCGCCCGGGACGCCGGTTTGCCGGCATGCGCCTTCATCAGCCGCTGGTTGTGCCATTGCAGCCAGCCCAGCATCGGCAGACTGGGCAGCCGCTGCACGCCCTCCAACACAAACGGGCCTTGCAGGCGCTCCATCTTGATGGCCACACGCTGCCTGTAGATCCGGGGCTGGAACGGGCCGTCGGCGCCCAGCGTGAAGTTCTCGTCCAGCCGCGCGGCGCAATGCGCGCAATGGCTGAGCCAGTGCGCGCCCGCGCCACCACCACCCTTGGTGCCCTGATCTGCGCGCCAGCGGCCTTTGCTGAACGCGCGCGCCGCCTTGTCGACAGCCGGTGGCAAGCGCGCGATGTGCCGCAGCAGTGTCGTGGGCGCGTTCTGAACCTCGAACTCCGGCAGTCCCATCAACGCGAACACCGGCGTACGCCCACCACAACGCGGGCAATCGACTCCCGCGCGCAACAGCAGCAGATCCTGGCACAACACCGGCGCACTCCCGGCGCTGCCACGTTTGGGTGGATGTGCGTCGTCGAGCAAGGTGTCTGCGTCGACGGCGAGCGGATCATGTTTGACATCGCCCGGCCGGCGCGGCCGGCGGGCACTGCTGCGGGAAGTGCTGTTGGAATTCATGAACCACAGTTTGACCCAAAAGCAGCCGAAGTCCAAGCCCGGTTCCAGGCCACCGATACAAACGCCCCAGTGCCCTGCGTGTGAAGTCCAGCCCCACCATTCGGAATGCCGGGCCGCGCAAGCTCAGTTGCGGTCGCCGACGGACCAGTTCGCGTACCAGGTCTTGAAGCGCGCCCACTGTGCATCGGTATAACGGCGCTGACTCTCCGACAGCGCATCGCTGGCGTTGAAATGCAGCGCATATTCCGGATGCCCGGCCAGCACCATCAGGTGCTTGTAATACAGCACCAGGTCCACGCCTTCGTCGAACGTCGACAACACGAACAAGGCCTGGTCGAGTTCACGCGCGCGCCGCTCGGCCACCGGGTCGCCCTGGGCCGCGGCGCGGCACAAGGCCACCAGGTGCAACACCTCGGCGGGCAGCGCATTGCCGATGCCGGTGATGGCGCCAACCGCACCGCAGTTCACAAAGCCATGCACGACCTGGGTGTCGACACCCACCATCAGGATCAGCGACGGATCGCGGCTGGTGATGTGGTTGGCCGCGTAACTCAGCGCCGCGGCGCCGCCGAATTCCTTGAACCCCACCAGGCTCGGGAAACGTGCGCGCAGGTCGAAAAACAAATCGGCCCGGGTTTCGTAACCATAATGCGGGCTGTTGTAGATGACAGCCGGCAACGCGCCGCCGGCTTCCAGCACACCTTCGAAGTGGGCGCGTTGCGCGGCCACCGAACTGCCACGCGACAACACCCGCGGAATCACCATCAGGCCACTGGCCCCGACCTGCCGCGCATGGGCCGCCAGCGCTGCCGCCCGTGCCGGACTCTGCGCGCCGGTACCCACCACGACCGGAACGCCGGCCTTGACCAGCCGCGCGACACCTTCCATGCGCTCCTCGTCACTGAGCAGCGGCCAGTCGCCCATCGAGCCGCAATACACGACACCGCGCATGCCGGCATCGACCAGCCGCTTGCCGCTGCGCACCAGCGCGTCGAAGTCCGGCTTGCGCGCGGCGGTACAGGGAGTCATCAGGGCCGGGATGGTGCCCTGGAAGATGGCGCTGGAGTTTTGGGTCATGAGTGGCTTTCTGGATGGTGACGGGACAACACGATTTTGCAATGGTAGACGCGATCCGCAGCGGTCGTCGTCGCCAGGTACCAGGCGCTTGGTCGGGATGACATGGCCTGTGGCGCGGGCTGGCGCGTTGGCGCCGGCTCGAAGTCTCAGGCCGCGCCGGTCGCGAGCACACCAAGCAGACTGCCCGCCACCTGCCGCACATGCGCCTGCGCCGCAGGCACGACCAGGCACTGGCGCAGATATCCATGCGCCATGTCGTGCGCGGTGTGCAAATGTACCTCGGCACCCGCGTCGCGCAGCAATTGGGCGTATGCAACACCTTCGTCATGCAAGGGGTCGTGCCACGCCTGGGCCATCACCGTCGCGGGCGGCTTGCGCAGCCACTGCTGGCGCATCGGTAGGGCGCGTACGTCGTCCACTGCATCCGACGAGCCCAGGAACTGACCCCAGAACCAGCGCATGCCGTCAGCGGTCAACCCCGGCCCTGCGCCTCGCTCGGCGTAACTGGTGCGCTCAAAGTCGACCGATGTGACCGGATAAAACAGCAAGGCAGCGGCAGTTGGCACATCCGCATTGGCATACATGGCATACGCCGCCACATGGCCGCCCGAACTGTCGCCGCCGATCGCGATACGCCTGCAGCCGAGCGCTTCGACCTGCGATTGCGCCCAGCGATAGGCTTGCGCCGCGTCGTCGCAAGGCGCCGGAAACGCGCACTCGGGTGCCTTGCGGTATTCCACGCTGAGTATCTGGCAGCCAATATGGTCGGTCAGGAAGGCGCAGGCATTGTCATGCGTTTCCAGGTCGCCTGTGACCCATCCGCCACCATGGAAGAACACCAGCAACACATCGCTGGCAGCCGTCGGGCGCGCATCGGCTTTCGGTTTGTAGAGCCGGGCCGGCAGGCTGCGCTGCGGCAGATCGATACGCAGGTCCCTGCGTTCGACCGACGGCAGGTTCTGCGGCGATGCATACAACGCATTCCCGGCACGCTGCAGCTCGCGGCGCCGCTGCGGTGTCAAGGCATCGGCTGGCACGGCGCTGACCATCGCTGCGGCGCGCAATAACAGTTCTCGGCTGAGCGGGTCCAGTTCGGTGAGGGTTGCTTGCTGGGTCATGTTGGGCATCAAATTTCCTGGATAAGAGGGTCTCGCGCCCGACAAAGCCTTGACCGGCGCAAACGCTGCAGGCCCGAACTGGGACCGGAGGAATTTACACCATGCCCAAGCATCGTCGGAAAGGGCCTATCCCGGATTCCGGATCAGAATCGCTGCGGCGGCGGCGGCGATTTTCGCCATCCCACCCTGTAGCGCAAGTCACCCAGTCGAAATAAACTCCCATCGTTCGTCGTGAAAGTGCGCTGCGCCACCGCGCCTGCCAAGGACCCACCATGAGCCAAACCTCGAATCCCCCGGCACCCGCCCGCAAGACCGCTTCACGCAGTGCGCCTGCATCTGCCCAGCGCCTGGTTATCCTCGTGGCCACTCGCAAGGGCGCCTGGCTGTTCCACGGCGACGCGCGCCGCAAGGCCTGGGTCGCCGATGGCCCGCACTTTCTGGGCCACACCATCAGCCACGTGCAGTGCGATCCGCGCGACGGCCGCACCTTGTTGGCGGCAGCCAAGACCGGTCACCTGGGCCCGACCATCTTTCGCTCGACCAACCTGGGGCGCAGCTGGAAGGAGGCGCAGCAACCGCCGGCGTTTGCCAATACGTCCGCCAGCCTGCCCGGCCGCTCGGTCGACCACACCTTCTGGCTGACGCCCGGACATGCCAGCGAATCGGGCAGCTGGTATGCGGGCACCTCGCCGCAAGGCCTGTTTCGCTCGCAGGACGGTGGCATCAGCTGGGTGCCACTGCCCTCCGTGAACGACGACGCGCAGTTCCGCGCGTGGATGGGCACGGTGCAGGACGGAACACCCGATGGGCCGAAGCTGCACTCGGTCATCGTCGATCCGCGGGACCCGGCGCACCTCTACTTTGCGATGTCGGGCGGCGGTGTCCACGAGTCGCGCGACGCCGGCGGCAGCTGGTCGACGCTGATCGAGGGCATGGAGGTGGTGGAGGGCTTCGATCCCGCCGACGTCAGCTTCCACGATCCGCATTGCGTACGGCTTTGCCCGGCCAACCCGGACCGGCTGTACCAGCAGAACCACTGCGGCATCTACCGGCTGGACCGCTCGGGGAACACATCGGCAGACACATGGCAACGCATCGGTCGCAAGATGCCCAAACGCGTGGGAGACATCGGCTTCCCGATGGTCGTGCACCCGCGCGACGCCGACACGGCCTGGGTCTTCCCGATGGACGGCACCACTGTCTGGCCCCGCACCAGTGTGCAGGGGCGCCCTGCGGCCTACGTCACACGCAACGCCGGCCGCAGCTGGCAGCGGCTGGACCAGGGCCTGCCCGAGAGCCAGGCCTGGTGGACGGTCAAGCGCCAGGCGATGACGGCCGACACCCAGGCAACGCCGGCGCTTTATCTGGGAACCACCAGCGGAGAGCTCTGGATCGGCCATGACGAGGGGGCGCGCTGGTCGAACATCGCGCGGCATCTGCCGGAGATCTACGCGGTAGAAGTCGCTGCGTTGGGATGAACCGCGCACGCGATCGGGCCGCGACGTGGTGAAGGTGCTGATCCCCGGGGCGCTGCGCTCGTACGCGGGCCAATCGCATATTCAGGCCAGCGGCGACACGCTCGATGAATTGTTCGCGGACCTCGACCGGCGTTACCAGGGGTTGCGCTTTCGCGTGGTGGACGAACAGAGGCAGCTGCGGCCCAACATGCGTATTTTCGTCAATGGCATCGGCGTGCGCGACTTGCAGCATGCGCTGCAGCCGGACGACTTCGTGGCCGTGGTGTTGGCACTCAGTGGCGGCTAATGCGGGCCTTGCACGATCGGGCCGCTCAATGTGCCGAGGAACAGCGCCAGGTCGCGCGCGTCCTGCGCGGACAACCGGATCGGCTGGCGCTGCGAATGGTCATTGCCAGCGCCAGCGAGCTCCGTGTGGCCAACGGCTGCCGGTGGTGCCTGCATATAGTGTGTGATGACCTGTTCTAGCGAACCGAACTGACCGGCGTGCATGTATGGCGGCCGCAAGGCAACGCCGCGCAGACCCGGCGTCTTGAATGCCCCCAGCATGGATTTGTCGCCGGTCACCATGAAACGCAGTTCCTGGCATTGCGCCGGTTTTGCATCGCTGAAGCGGCCCAGGCAATTGAACTCGTCGCCCTGTACCTTGGCAACCGCCGCAGCGCGACCCCGGTCGGGGTTTGCCGGGTCGCGCGGCGGCACACCGGTGTTGTGAAAGCCGTGGTCGGTGAACAGCGGCCCGTTGTGGCAGGTCACGCATTGCCCCTTGCCGATGAACACCCGCAGGCCGTTCACCTCCTGCGGCGACAGGACCTGTTGCGCGGCCGCATTGCCACTGAGCAATGCCTCCACATAACGATCGAAACGTGACTCGCCGTGGCTGAGTGTCTTCTCGTAGGCCGCTATCAGCTTGCCGATGTTGGCAAACACACGGTTGACATTGGAGCGTGTCTTGTCGTCCATCGCTGCCCAGGCCTCTTTTTCTGCAGGGGTGCCCAGCGGACCCGCGCTGGGTGGCACCGCTGCCAGGTCCGGCATGGCACCGAAAATCGCCTCATAGTCCGACCGGTAGTGCGACTGCAGCAGGTGCGCGTAACGTGAACGGGTTCCGCCGTGTTCCACCGCATCCTCCAGCGGACCGAGTGCCTGCGACCACAGGCTGTCCTTGCGACCGTCCCAGAACAACCAGGGGCTGTGTCCGCTGCCCACGATGGGCATGGCCCGGCGCGAACCGGTGCCGACGCCACGTGAAACCGGCAGTGCGTCCTGGAATTGTTTGCCCGGGTCGTGGCAGGTCGCGCAGGACACGGCCTGGTTGCGGCTCAAGCGCCTGTCGTTGAAGATCTGTTTGCCGAGTTCCGCCGCGGCACGCGAACCGTCTACGGCGTTGGACGGATCGCGTGGCGATGCTGGCAGTTGGCTCAGGCGCAGCGAAGCCAGCACGCCGAGTTCGGCGTTGCTCCAGCGGTCTCGAAATGCCACGGTGGTCCGGGAAACGCTGGCGGCCAAACCGTTCACCGTCGCAGCAGCAATCAGCAGCCCGCCTGCGAGGCGGACTGGCAACGAAGTCGACAAGCGCATGTTGGCTCCTGCAGGTTCAACGGGTCGTTGTCATTGCGCCGTTGCCGGCGTCACGACCATGGTGTTGAAAGTCACCTTGTCGGAACCGCCATCGGCCTCGATGGCGAGCTTGATCTCCCACCAGCCGGACATGCTGAACTTCATGCCTTCGATCAGGTAGGTTCCATCGACCGCCAGCGGCGTGACCTGGGGCCGTGTCGGCAAGCCGTGGCCGTGTTGTGGCATGCCACCGTCGACGGCAATCTGCGCATGCGTGATCGGATGGCCCGTCGGCGACGTCAGTGTGATCTGCCAGCTGTGGATCTGGTTGATCGCCGCAGGCCTGGCTGGCGGCTGCAGCGTAACCACGAACTTCTTGTCCAGTGTCGGGCGTGTCAGCGCCAGATCCAGGTCGGCTGGTGGCGCTGCGCAGGCGACAAGGGCTGCGGCGGCCAGCAGCGACAGGCTCGATGTGAGGGTTCGGACCATGGGGGACTCCTGATGGGGTAACGGGACAAAGTGATGAACAAGGACGCGTACGGAGCGCTCGATCTACGAGAAAAGATGACGCAGGTCTTCGGCTACTGGCATGCGCTTGAAGGCACCAACACGCGCCCGCCCTGTGTTGCCATGGGGAACCCAAAGCCAGGAGAACAAAGCCGATGCAAGCATGCGCGGGAGTTGGCCGACGACCTCCCGGTAGTCGCGCCGGCGCAGGCCTGCCACCAGCATCAACCAGTGAACCTGGGTATGCCTGAGCGTCATCCGCTGAGCCAGTACATGTGCCCGCTCCAGGTGAACGAAGCACAGTTCGAAGTTTCGACATTGCAGCGCCAGAGCCGCCATCGACACTTCTTGGTCGTACGCTTGGTACATCATCAATCCTTCAACCTTGCGCCGACGACATGTCTTCGCTGGAGTGCACTTTCGGCGGTTATGGCGTTGGACGACAGCCCATTGCGACGAACCGTCGGTTTCGGTCCGGCATCGGTTCAATGCACCGATCGAACGGCTGCCGCAGCTGGCAACCCGGGACGAAGCTGCATCCCAGCCAGTGAACGTCGACATCGCTGGCGCCGGCGCAGGCTCGCCGGTCGAAATTGGCTTGAATGGCGTGATTGGCCAAATGGCCAGCCAATCGCGGCATGACCATTCGGTCGACATCAGCGACTGTTCCGGCACGCGTCACTGCTGCCCGTCGCAAAGGCCTTCCCATCCGCTTTGGCTGCGTCGATAGTCGCCCCATCGAAGACATCCCGTCGTCGACAACCACACAAATCGACTGCGTTGCATCAATCTTGTCACTGCCGCGCAGGCCGCCTGCCCTATCAACAAACCAGGAGCAATCCATGAAATACGTGATGCACGTGCTGATGCGATGGATCGATCGGGTAATCGGGCCCAGTGCCGACGAACGCTACTTGGCGCAGTCCGTCGACGCCAAGGACTTCGAGGTCCGCATCCGGGCATTGGAACGGCGCTCGTTCTGACCTGACCACCCCATTTAAGAAAGCACTCCATGGCCATTGGAAACCTGGACTGGACGCAGCGCGGCGGCCTTTTGACACTGACAGAACGCTGGGGACTGACGCTCGCGGCAATACGAAAGCACGTAAACCTGCGCCTGCAGGCACGCGCCGACGGGGCTTCAAGGCTCGCCAACACCCTGGATCGACTGGGGCTGCGCGCCCTTGAACAGGTCGATCACCCGTGGGACGCACTCGCGTTCGCCGCATCGACTGCTGCGCAGGAATTGCAGCCCCAATGGCTGACCAACCACTGCTGGCGAACGTATGCATGGGGTACTCTGCTGGCACTCAATGCCGATCTCAAGTACGACAAGAGCCTCTTTTTCTCGGCCTGCATGCTGCACGACCTTGGACTGACTGCCCACGCGGCAGTGCCGAACGATCAGTGTTTCACGCTGCGCAGCGCCCGGGCGGCAAGCGATATTCTTCGCACTGCCGGCGCGTCGCAAGCGCAGGTGGATTGCGTAGCGCAAGCCATTACCCTTCACCTGAATCTCGACGTCGGTGTCGCACAGGGCGTGGAGGCCCATCTGGTTCAGGCCGGCGCAGGACTCGACGTGGTCGGACAACGCAGCCAGGAAGTGCCCGCATTGCTGCGGCAGGCCGTTGTCGGCAAGCATCCGCGGCAGGGCTTCAAACATCAGTTCTGCGGATGCATGCGGCTCGAATCGCGCAGAACGCCGCAGTCGCGGGCAGGCCTGTATGTACATCGGCTGGGATTTCTCGACCTGATTGGGCAAGCGCCGTTCGACGAATGATCGTGCAACCCGCGTGTCTAGCGCTGACAATTGAATAATCATGAAAGTCCCTATGCTGTCCAAGCCTTTGACTGTTGGTATCTTTGTCTTCGACGACGTGGAGGTGCTCGACTTTGCCGGTCCGTTCGAGGTCTTCACGGTCGCCGACCGAATGCAGGAGATGGCCCCCTTCCATCCCCTGTTGATCAGCGAGAAGCCAGGCCCGATCAAGGCGCGCGGGAATTTCGTCGTGTTGCCGCACCATGATTTTTCGAACGCCCCGGCGCTGGATATGGTGTTGATTCCGGGTGGCGGAGGGCGCAGGCCGGATGGCACCGGATTCGGCACTCGGCTGGAGCAGCACAACCCCAGGTTGCGCGCATGGCTGCTGAACGCAGCGCAGTCTGCCCAGCGCGTCATGTCGGTCTGCTCCGGTGCGCTGATCATGGCCCAGTCAGGATTGCTCGACGGCAAGAAGGCCACCACGCATCGTGGCGCTTACGGAGAGTTGCGCGCGATTGGCCGAGACATCGAGGTGATCGAAGATGTCAAGTACGTCGACACCGGGAAAGTGATCAGTTCCGGCGGTATCAGTGCCGGCATCGACATGGCCCTGACGGTGGTCGGCCAGACCCTGTCTTTCGAGGTGGCGCAGCAGACTGCCGATTACATGGAATACGACTGGCGGGCGCCCGAATGACAGCGCAAACATGGCGCGGCGCGTTGGGCTGGATCGTTGGATGGGCGTTGTTCTGGGCCTTGGCGGCAAGCGTTCTTTACGTGGCGGCGCCGGGTCTGGACTCCTACGCAAGGCTGCTTGTCTTCAACGAATGCTCGGGCATGGCGATCGTCCTGGTCGCGATGGCGATCAGGCGTTCGCGCTGGATTCCAGCCATCAGCCCCGCTGTCGGCTGGCTGATCACCGGGGTCGTTGCGATTCCGGTGGGCTACGTCTTCGGCCACATGCTTGCATTCCTGGTCCTGGGTGAACCGTTTCGAATCCTCAGTCACGGGGACGATCGCATGGTGCCAATCGTCTTCACTGCGCTAATTGGTGGATTCGGCTTGCACTACTTCGCCACCCGTGAGCATCTTGCCCGCGAGGCGGCAGCGAGATCCGAAGCCCAACAGTTGGCAGCCGAATCGCAGCTTCGACTGCTGCGAACCCAGCTCGAACCGCACATGCTTTTCAACACACTGGCCAATCTGCGCTCGCTGGTCAGCGAAGACCCGCGGCAGGCCGAGCGCATGATCGACCAGCTCATAACCTACCTGCGCGGTGCATTGGGTGCATCGCGCACGGATTCAAGCACACTGGCCAATGAGTTCGCACAATTGCGCGCTTATCTGGAGATCATGTCGCTACGCATGGGACCGCGGCTGGCGTATCGGCTCGAACTGCCCCGAGACCTGGAGCAGGTGACCGTGCCGCCGATGCTGTTGCAGCCGCTGGTCGAAAACGCCATCAAGCATGGGCTCGAGCCCAAGGTCGGCGTGGGGAGCGTCGAGGTGGTCGCATGCCGGACCGATGCGGGTGTCGAAATTTCGGTGACCGACACTGGCCGTGGCCTGCCACCGGACGTCGCAGCCCGGAATCGGGCCAATGCTGCAAGCGGCGGATACGGCTTGCTGCACGTGCGCGAGCGTCTGCTCGCCGTCTACGGACCAGAAGCCTCGCTGACGCTGACTTCGCAACAACCCGCTGGCGTATGTGCCCAAGTGAGGATCCCGCAATGACCCATGCTCCAACCCGACCGACCGCGGTGATCGCCGAAGACGAACCGGTGCTTGCCAGAACATTGGCCCGCCTGCTGGCAGAGATCTGGCCCGAACTCCTGATTGTCGGTGTCGCCGAGGACGGACCGAGCGCCATTGAACTGGCGTTCCAGCATACGCCCGATGTCATGTTTCTCGATATCAAAATGCCCGGCAAGACCGGGCTCGAGGTGGCGGAGGTGGTTGCCGACGACTGGCCCGATGAACGAGCAGAACCTCTTTTTGTCTTCGTCACTGCCTACGATGCGTTTGCCGTGGCGGCCTTCGAGCGCGCTGCGGTCGATTACCTGCTAAAGCCGGCCACCGCCGAGCGCCTGGCGCTGACGGTGGATCGCCTCAAACGGCGACTGGAGGAACGCGCCGACGCACCCGTCGCCGGCGCCATGGCTTCGTTGATGCAACAGGTGCAGGCGATTGCGGCGCCGGCCGATGCGTCAACCGAGCGCATCAAGATCATTCGGGCGGGTGTCGGAAACACCATCCGGATGATTCCCGTCACGGACGTGATCTGTTTCGAGGCCACCGAAAAATACGTGAATGTGGTCACCGCCACGGGCGAGGCGCTGGTACGCATGAGCCTGCGCGAACTGATGTCCCGGATAGAGGTTACCGACTTCAAGCAGGTCCACCGCGGTGTGGTGGTCAACTTCAACTGCATTCTCAGCGCGACGCGCGACGACATTGGTCACTTCAGCTTGACTTTGCGCGGGCTGCAGCGGCCGCTCAAGGTCAGCCGGGCATTCGGTCACCTGTTTCGGGCAATGTAAGCCGCGACGCCATAGCGGTGTCCTGGTCACCGACCGTTCGAACGCCAAACGGCGCGTTTGCCGGATCGAATTCCACGTTTCGTCGCAAATGGGTATCCAGCTGCGGCGTGAGCGAAGAAACTTCAGACC
>JAGPBF010000247.1 GCA_018063505.1 Rhodoferax sp. | reverse complement strand
CTCCGCCTGAAGGAACTGCAGGCTGCGACCGGCGCGATCCACGAGGTCGAGCGCAAGCTCAAGGCCAAACCCAATGCCCAGGCAGCCGAACTGCTCAATCAGGCACGCAGCTTTGCCTATTCACCGCTGGTATCCGAATCCATGATCAAGGACGAGGAATTCCTCAAGCTGTTCCGTCAAAACAAGAAGGATGTGGCGGTGGCCAAGCAACTGACGGGGCTGGAAGAACTGTGGAACACCAAGGCCAAGACCAACTATGAAAAGGCCACCGAGCTGGCCAAGCAGGCATCCGCGCTGATCAAGTAAGCCGCCTCCTGTCCCGCGCACGCCGCTGCGCGGGACCTGTCCCATTCGAGAACCTCCGCCATGTCCGCTGTCCTGACAGACCCCGTCACGCCCCAGGCGCCCGTCTACCGGCGTGCCGGCCCTGGCATTGCGTGGGGCCACTGGTCGCTCGCCGGCATCGTGCTGGCCTTCCTGGCCGTCTTCCTGCTGGTGCCGGTCGGCCTGGTGATCTACACCGCCTTTGTCAACGAAACCGGCGCGCTGACGCTTGGCCACTTCAGCAATTTCTTCAGCCAGACGCTGATGCGGGAGTCCTTCGTCAACAGCCTGACGGTGGCCCTTTCTTCGGTATTTTTTGCCTCGGTGATCGCGATCCCGCTGGCTTATCTGACGGTCCGCTTCGAGTTTCGTGGCGCGCTGCTGATCCAGACCCTGGGTGTATTGCCGCTGATCATGCCGCCCTTCGTCGGAGCGGTGGCGCTTCAACTGATCTTCGGACGCAGTGGCTCGGTCAACCTGATGCTGAACGACTGGTTCGGATTCACGATCCCGATCATGGACGGCCTGGTCGGCGTCACCTTCGTTGAGAGCATCCACTACTTCCCGTTCATCCTGCTCAACCTCGTAGCGGCGATGCGCAACATCGACGGCGCCATGGAGGAGTCGGCAATGAACCTGGGCGCCAAGGGCTGGCGCCTGTTCTGGCGCATCATCTTTCCGCTGTCGTTGCCCGGCTACCTGGCCGGAGCGGCACTGGTGTTCGTCAAGGTGTTTGACGATCTGGGAACGCCGCTGGTGATGGGCGTGACGAATATGCTGGCACCGCAGGCCTATTTGCGCATCACCTCGGTCGGCATCGAGGATCCGCTGGGTTACGTGATCAGCGTGATCATGATCGTGCTCTCGATTCTGGCCTTGTGGATGGCGGCGCGGGTCATGAAGGGCAAGGACTATTCAACGCTGCAAAAAGGCGGCGGTTCGCTGCAGCGCCGCAAACTCGGCGGCTGGGAGTCGGCACTGGCTTATGGATGGATCGTATTCATACTGATGGTCACGCTGGCGCCGCATATCGGCATCCTGCTGATGTCCTTGTCCAAGGTCTGGAGTTTCTCGGTGCTGCCCGACAGCTACACGCTGGCGCACTACGGCACCGTGTTCACCGACGCGAAGCTGATGATCGTCAACACGCTCAAGTACTGCACCATGGCCGCCGGGCTCGACGTCATCCTGGGCACCACCATCGCCTACCTGATCTACCGCACCACGCTGCCGGCCCGCCAATGGCTGGACTATCTGGCATCGATTGCGCTGGCGATTCCCGGCCTGGTGCTGGCGATCGGATACCTGCGCATGTTCAAGGGCATCAACCTGCCATTGACCGACACACCGATGGTCGCGACCTGGTTCCTGATCATGATCGCGTATGCCGTGCGACGGCTGCCGTACGCGTTGCGTTCGTGCATGGCGGCGCTGCAGCAGGTCCATGTCTCGCTGGAAGAGGCAGCCAGCAGCCTGGGCGCGGGAAAGATCAGCACCGTGCGCCGCATCATGGTTCCGCTGATGCTCGGCGGCATCCTGGCCGGATTCGTCACCAGCTTCATCACCGCGGCGGTGGAGTTGTCGGCCACCATCCTGCTGACCTCGGCCCAGAGCCAGGCCCCGATGAGTTACGGCATCTACCTGTACATGCAAAGCGTCGCCGGACGCGGGGCGGGCGCGGCACTGGGGGTGATCGCGGTCGCTGTCGTCGCACTGGGCACCTATCTGTCGCACCGCGTGATCGAGAACGCACGCACATCGGCGCGTGCCAGCCATGAATGACCCGAGAACCCATACCATGCTTCTGAACAAGGTCTCCCTGCAAGCGCGCCACATCAGCCTGAGTTATGGCAAGACCGAGGTGCTCAAGGACATCACCATCAAGATCGAGCCCGGTGAGTTCTTCGCGCTGCTCGGTCCCTCGGGATCGGGCAAGTCGACCCTGCTGCGGCTGATTGCCGGCTTCAACCAGCACCAGCGTGGCGAACTGCTGATCGACGGCAAGGACATCACCGGCACCCCGCCCCACTTGCGCAATGTCGGCATGGTGTTCCAGAACTACGCCTTGTGGCCGCACATGACGGTCTGGAACAACGTCGCGTTCGGCCTGGTAGAGCGGCGCATGGCCAAGGAAGAGATCCGGCGCAAGGTCGGCGCCGCGCTGGAGCTGGTCGGCCTGTCGCAGTTCGGCGACCGCCGTCCCGGCCAGCTCTCGGGTGGCCAGCAGCAGCGGGTTGCGCTGGCACGCACCGTGGTGATCGAACCCAAGCTGCTGCTGCTCGACGAGCCGCTGTCCAACCTGGACAAGAACCTGCGGGTACAGATGCGCGAGGAGATCAAGAACCTGCAGCGTAAGCTCGGTCTGACCACGATCTTCGTCACACATGATCAGGAAGAAGCCATGACGACGGCCGACCGCATGGCAGTGCTGGACAAGGGCATCCTGCAACAGGTGGGTTCGGCCACAGCATTGTTCGACTATCCGGCGAACCGGTTTGTCGCGGGCTTCGTCGGTACTGCCAACCTGATCGACGGCAGCATCACGCAGGTCAATGGCGAGACGATCACCTTTCAGGGCAGTGGTGTCGGTGAGCTGGTGCTGCCACGCAACAGCGACGCGCCGGGGCTGGGCAGGACAACCATGGCGTTCCGTCCGCATACGGTGAGCATCCGGGTCCGGGATGAACATGTGGAGGCCTCTCGTGCCTGGCTCGATGGGCGGGTCGAAAGTTCAGAGTTCCTGGGTGAGAGCTCACGTTACCGGGTGCGCGTGGGGGAGAACCTGATCGTGGCCAACCAGCCCCATTACGCCGGCCTGGCCTTGTTCCCCCCTGGCTCTGAAGTGCGCCTGGGCATCGAATCGACGCTGGTTCGTTTCCTCGAACATTGACCCATTGGCGTTAACCTGACGCGATGGAAATTTACCAGCTTCGCGCATTCGTCACGGTCGCCCGCATCGGCCATCTGACGCGCGCCGCTGAGGTGCTGCATGTCACCCAACCGGCGGTATCGGGCCAGATCAAGGCGCTGGAAGAGGAACTGGGCATCGCCTTGTTCGACCGCAAACCGGGCCGTATCGTGCTTACGCGCGCCGGTGAACGCATGCTGCCCGAGGCCGAGAAGGTGCTCGAAGCCGCCGGCGCGTTGCTGGCCCAGGCGCGCGCATTGCAAGGTGAGGTATCGGGTGCGCTGGTCATCGGCACCGTGGGCGACCCGGACTCGCTGCGCCTGGGATCGCTGCTCGGCGGCCTCGTGGGCGCCTTGCCATTGCTGGAAATCAAGACACGCGCCGGCGATGCCGAGGTGCTGCGCGAAGCGGTGGCCACCGAGACGCTGCAGGCGGCGTTCTACATCGGCCCCCATATTCCGCGCGAAGTCAGCGGCCTGTCACTGCAGGCGCTGCATTATCGGATTGCGGCGCCATTCTCGTTCAGCCAGCGTGTCCTGCATGCCGGATGGCGCGAGATCGCCGACATGCCATGGATAGGGGCACCGGCCACCAGCCACGCACAAACCCTGTTGCGGGACCTGTTCGCGCGCCAAGGGCTTTTGCCCAACATCACCCTCGAATCGGACCATACGGCGGCACCGCAATCCCTGGTGCGCTCCGGACTGGGCCTGGCGCTGCTGCGCGAAGACGTCGCCGTGCCCATGGCCGCACAAGACCAGGTGGTGATCTGGCCCCATACACGGGTCTCGGCCTTGCTCAGTTTCATCTACCCGAAAGCGGCCGAACACGACCCGGTGATCGTCGCGGCCTTGTCCGTGCTGCGCACGGTCTGGGGGCTGCCGGCCCGTTGAAGGATTGTCGCAATCGGTCTGGAAGAGGCTTGCGTGCGTGACGGCTGACGGCCGCAGCCGCCGAACCGACCTGGCTATCGCCTATAGTTCACGCCATGCGCATGCCCGACCCGACAACGGATCTGCCGCCCCACCAGCAAACTCCTGCAGCCTGGCTCGGTCCGGAGATGGTTTCTCGCGCCGATTGGATCGTCCAACTGCACGACGCCGAACTGGCTGAGCTCGAAGCTGCCGCCATCCGCCTGTCCGCATCCGATGCCGACCTGACCCGGCTATACCCGGCCCACGCGGCGCTGCCCTTGCTGGCGCCACGGCTGCGGCGCGTCCAGGACGAGGTACTCCAGGGACGGGGTTTCGCGTTGCTGCGCGGCGTGCCGGTGCAGCAGTGGGGCCGGCGCCGGTCGGCCATCGCTTTCCTGCTGATCGGTGCCTGCCTGGGTGAAGTCCGGCCGCAGAATGCCCATGGCCATGTGCTGGGGCATGTCCGCGACATGGGACTGCGCTCCGACGATCCGTCCGTGCGTATTTATCAGACCCGCGAACGCCAGACCTTCCACACCGATTCGTGTGACGTTGTCGCACTATTGTGTCTGCAGCGCGCAAAATCCGGCGGCCATTCGGCGCTGGTTTCCTCGACCACCCTATTCAATGAAATGCGCAGGCGCCGCCCCGACCTGGCCGCCCTGCTGTTTGCGCCACTGGCCACTGATCGGCGTGGCGAGGTGGGGCCCGGGCAGGAGCCGTTCTTCCGGATACCGGTCTTCAACTGGTGGCCTGATGGTGGGCATGGCCAGCTTTCGGCGATCTACCAGCGCCAGTACATCGACTCGGCGCAGCGCTTTGCGCAGGCACCACGTCTCACGCCACAAGTGCGGGAAGCGCTGGACATGTTCGATGCCTTGTCGAACGACCCGGCACTGAACTTCCTGATGGAATTGCAGGCCGGCGACATCCAGCTGGTGCACAACCACACCCTGCTGCACGACCGCACCGGCTTCGAAGACTGGCCCGAGCCCGAGCGCCGGCGCCACCTGCTGCGGCTTTGGCTGGCACCGCATGAGGCGCGTTCATTGCCTGCGGTGTTTGCACAGCGTTATGGCAGCGTGGTGCCGGGTGCGCGCGGCGGCGTCGGCCTTGCGCCGGCGCGATTGCAGGTTCCACTGGATGAACTTTAACGGCCGTGTCGCCTGGCCACCCCACTCCACCGTTTGTCGGCACTTCCCTACACCGTGATTCCACCCCCATGAAACAGCACCTAATGACCGTCGCACTCAGGAAAAACGTTCCCGCAAAGACCACAACCATCACCCTGGTGGACAAATCCGGCTTCAAGGCATTCGCTGCCGGCTTGCCGGCAGCCACACGGCGCTGGCTCGACACCATCGGATTTGTCGGCGCAGCCGACCGGCATGTATTGCTGC
>JAGPBF010000246.1 GCA_018063505.1 Rhodoferax sp. | reverse complement strand
TTGCGGGCGGGCGAAAAACTGGCAATTCGAGTCGACCAGCAACTGCGCGACATGCAAAAGAATCGCCGACTCGTTCGATCGTTCTTCAAGACACCATCAGTCGCCTATATTTCGGACTACTGAGTAAGACCGGATCGCCGCATGTCAATATGGGCTTGCCGAACGCTAACGCTGGCGCAGCCTGGAAGCAGCGCCATCGCGCCGGCGAGTGCCATGACGCAAAGATAACTGATTGAATTGCCCGGGGTTGATGCGTTTTCGAACGCGGATTGCTCGCCCGGATTATGCCCGCCCGGCGCAGACGATTTTCACAGGATCCGGTTGAACCAGAGCAGCGACAGCCCCGCCGATGTCATCGCCAGGATGGACGCCAGTAGCGCCAGCAAACCGGAGATCTCGGTTTCCTTCTTCTCGACCGTCAGGCGCGAACTGAGTTTTTCGTAGACTTTCTTGAGACTCTCGGCCGTGCCGGCGTAGAAATATTCGGCCTGGGTCTGTTGCGCTACCGACTTGAGTGTGGGTTCGTCCAGCCGCACCCGCATCGACCAGCCTTCAAAGCCGATGGTCTCGCCTTCGACCGTGCCGACGCCCACCGTATAGATGCGCACCCCATGGTCGGCAGCCATCTTGGCCGCTTCCATGGTGTCCACGCCGGTGGTGCGCTGGCCATCGGTCAAGAGAATGATGGCGGCCGAGTTGTACGAACCGGGCGGCACCGGTACGAATTCTTTCTTGGGGTTCTTGGGCTTGACCTGGTCGATCGACATGCCGCGGTTGCGGTTGCCATTGCCATAGGTCATTGCGGCCAGGTCGATGCCTTCGTCCGGGAACAACTCGGCCAGCGAGACGACGATGGCGCTGCCGATCGCAGTGGCGCGCTGCAACTGGAACTTGTCGATCGCGGCGACCAGGTCCTCGCGGCTCAAGGTGGGGGGCTGCACCACCGAGGCGGTGCCGGCAAACGCGACGATACCCACGCGAACGTTGCGCGGCAGCTCGGCCAGGAAGGCCTTGGCCGCTTCCTGCGACGCGACCAGGCGGTTGGGCTTGACGTCGGTGGCACGCATGCTGCCCGACACGTCCATCGCCAGGATGATCGTCTCCTGGGTGGAGGGCAGCGATATGACGGCGAACGGGCGCGAAGCGGCAAACAGCATCGCGCTGATGGCCAGCAGGAACAATACCGGCGGCACATGGCGGCGCCAGTGCATGCCGGTTCCCATGGCCTCCTTGACGATGGACAGGCTGGCGTAACGCAAGGCCAGCCTTTTCTTGCGCCCGAGCAGCCAGATGTACACCACGATCAGCAACGGAATCGCCAACAGCAGCCACAGGAACTGGGGCCACATGAAGGTCACGGGAAGTGTCATGCCAGCGTCTCCTTTCAGGCCCGTTCAGGCTACCGCCCTGGTGTTGGTGACCACGGCGCTGGCCCCCGAAAGCCGGCTTCGGCGTTTGCGCAGGTCGGCGAAACGCATCACTGTCTGTACGAGGTCATCATCGGTGGAAAGTTCCAGCGTGTCCACGCCAGCCTGGACAAAGGACTGGCGCAACTCGGCTTCGCGCTGGGCGGCAATCCGGGCGAAGCGGCGGCGGAAACCCGCGTCATGGGTGTCGACCAGCAGTTGCTCGCCGGTCTCCGCGTCGCGGATCGGCACCAGACCGAGGTCTGGCAGGTCCAGTTCCATCGGATCTATCAGGCGTATCGCCACCACGTCATGGCGCAGCGCGAGCTGGCCCAGCGGCTTTTCCCAGCCCGGTTCACTGATGAAGTCGGACACAACGAACACCGTGGAGCGGCGCCGGATCGTCGCCGAAGCAGAATCGAGCAGTTCATGCAGCCGGGTTCCGCTCGACTCGGCCGTGACAGGGCGGGTTTGAATGGCGTGCAGCAGTTGCAGCACATGCAGCCGTCCGCCGCGCGCCGGCATCACGGTGTCGACGCCGGCGCCATACAACAGTGCTCCGACGCGGTTGCCGTGGCGGGTCAGCATCCGGGCCAGCACCGTGACGAATTCGGCCAATACATGGCGCTTGCGCTGTTCGCCGGAACCGAAGTCGACCGACGGGCTCAGGTCGAGCAGGAACCAGGCCGCCATCTCGCGGTCTTCGGTGAACACACGCACATGCGGGATCTGCAGCCGTGCGGTCACGTTCCAGTCGATGTGGCGCACGTCGTCGTGGTGCTGGTATTCGCGCAGGTCGGCCAGATCCAGCCCGGTGCCGCGCCACAAGGTGCGGTAGTCGCCCTGCAACAGGCCGTCGAGCCGGCGGATGACCGTCCACTCGAGCCGGCGCAGCACGTGTTCCGCGCCTTTGGATGCCGGCATTGCAAGCGCTGTCGCCGCCGGCGCCGGCGGCGGCTTGCGGGACTTGAACAGGCCGAACATGGCGGTCTCAGGCGGCCAGGGCTTCGTGTTCCAGCGGCTTGGGCGGTGCGGCGATCCGCGCCATGATCTTGCCGACGATGGCGTCGGCGCTGAGCCCCTCGGCCAGCGCTTCGTACGACAACACGATACGGTGGCGGAACACGTCGGGCACCAGGTCACTCATGTCTTGCGGCAATACATAGGTGCGGCCGCGCAACATGGCCAGCGCACGCGCTGCCTCGGTCAGGTTGATGGTGGCACGCGGGCTGGCGCCATAGGTGATGAAACGGCCCAGTTCCTTGAGGCCATGTTTCTCGGGCGTGCGGGTGGCCGACACCAGCTTGACCGCGTACTGGATCAGCGAGGGATCGACATAGACCTTGCGACAGATGCCTTGCAGCCTGGCCAGTTGCTCGGTCGTGGCCACCGGATTGGCGCTGACAGCCGGGCCGGTCACCCGCTGCACGATGACGAACTCCTCTTCGTCGGTGGGGTAGTCGACCAGCACCTTCATCATGAAGCGGTCCACCTGGGCTTCGGGCAGCGGATAGGTGCCTTCGGTCTCGATAGGGTTTTGCGTGGCCATCACCAGAAAAGGCTCAGGAACCTTGTGTGTCTCGCCGGCAATCGTGACCTGGCGCTCCTGCATCACTTCGAGCAGCGCACTCTGGACCTTGGCCGGTGCGCGGTTGATCTCGTCGGCCAGCAGCAGGTTGGTGAACACCGGTCCCAGCGAGGTGCCGAATTCGCCGGTTTTCTGGTTGTAGATGCGGGTACCGACAAGGTCGGCCGGCACCAGGTCGGGCGTGAACTGGATGCGCTTGAAATTGCCACGAATGGTGTTGGCCAGCGTCTTGATGGTCAGCGTCTTGGCCAGCCCGGGCACACCTTCGACCAGCAGGTGACCCTGTGCCAGCATCGCCACCATGACCCGTTCCAGAAAGCGGTCCTGGCCTACCACGACGCGCTTGACCTCGTACAGGATCTGCTCCATCAGTTCAGCAGTTTCTTCGCCGGTTGTCGTCTGGGGATCCATGTCAGCTCCTGTGTCGTGCGGTGGGTGGTAACGGATGTGGCGCGGCAGGCGGTGTGCCCGCCTAGAACGGGTGCAGTCCGGCGGCGGATGCCGCGTTCTCGATCGGAACGGCAAATCCGATGCCGATGAAGGTGCGCTGGTCGCCGGGATTGAGGATGGCGGTGACGATGCCCACCACGTGGCCTTCCATGGTGACCAGCGGCCCACCCGAATTGCCGGGGTTGGCGGCAGCGTCGAACTGGATCAGGTTGGTCATTTCCTGCTTGCCTTCGGGCGAGCGGAAGGAGCGCTTGAGTCCGGAGACCACGCCGGCCGACGTCGACGGGCCGATGCCGAACGGAAAGCCGACCGCCACCACCTGGTCGCCCGGCATCAGTTCTGCGGTCGAGCGCATCGTCGCGGCGATCAGGTCGTCGGGGATCTTGTGGGCCTGCAACACGGCCAGATCGTCTTCGGCCTGCACGCCCTTTATCGAGGCCTCGGACTCCAGGCCGTCGGCAAATACCACCTTGATCGTGTCGGCGCCACTGACCACATGCAGGTTGGTCAGGATCACGCCCTTGTCGACGATGACGACGCCGGTGCCGACACCGCGTTCGATGTCTTCCCGGCCGTTGGTCCCCTTCTCGTAACTCATGACGCGCACCACCGACGGACCGATCAACTGCGCCGCGCGGGCCGCGGCAGACGGCAGATTGGCGGTTTCCAGGGTCTTGAGCACAGCGGAGTCGATGTCTTCCTGGGTCAGCACGCGCGGTGTCTGGCGCACCAGATTGGCGGCCACCAGCAGCAATGCCGCACACAGGATGCCGATGGCGATCCAGAGAAAGCGCGGGTCGGCGGCATTGCTGCGCCAGCGTGCGCGCCGGGCCAAGCGCCGGGCGGCGATCTCGGCATCCGGCGAGGCCACGGCCTGCGCCACAGCATCGTGAGAACGGGAGCGACTGTAAAGGGCAGGCCTGCGCATCGTGTCACCTGTGGCAAGGGTTGAGCAACTGAAAATGACGGTATCACGGTTCCCGGGTCCGTGCACGGCAATTGACGGTGACAGAGCACTTTGCGGGGTGTTTGCCGGGCAATCCCGCGGTTCACCGGCGTCGGCAGACAGTCCACGCAGGCTTGCAACGCCTGGAAGAACTGGTCCTGTTTCGCGTGGCATGGCCGGTGTGCCTGACCCGGGGCTGGTCCGTTCGTCAGGGTTCCAGCGCAGTACATCAGATTCGGTGCATCCGTCACTGCAACGGAATTTTGGCGGGATATTGATTTCGTGTAATTGCGGACCGGTTTGACCGACGAAGTTCCTGTAACGCCCACAATTCGTCAAGCCAACCGGGAAACACCATGATCGCATCCACCCGCCGTCCCCTGAACCGCCGTCTTGTTCTGGCGCTTGCCGCCGGAGCCATGTTTGCCGGCACCGCAGCGCTGGCCGCACCACCGGCCAATACGATCAAACCCGGCCTGTTCAGTGGCCGCGCCGACACTGCCATCCTGGGTTATGACCCGGTGGCCTATTTCACCGACGGAAAGCCGGTCAAAGGCCAGGACAATCTGGTGTTCGACTATCTCGGCGCGAAGTGGAAGTTTGCCTCGCAGTCGCATCTCGACCTGTTCAAGGCCGATCCTGAAAAATACGCCCCTCAGTACGGTGGTTATTGCGCCTACGGCGTGACGCAGGATGCGTTGGTCAGCATCGAGCCCGACAAGTTCAAGATTCTCGACGGAAAGTTGTATTTGAACTATGACGCGGACGTACAGGCCAAATGGCTCAAGGACCCGGTCGGCTACATCAAGCAGGCCGACGCGAAGTTCCAGGCCCTGTTGAAGAAGTAAGCCCGGCCCAAAGACCCACCCCATGCAGGAGGCATCACCATGTTCTGGCTCAAACGTTATGGCCACTGGCTGTTGACACTTTTCGTCGCCTTCGTCTTTATCCAGTCACTGTTTTTCAAGTTCACCGGTGCACCCGAGACGGTGTACATCTTCCAGGTCAAGCTCGACCCCTGGGCTGCGTCGCTCGGATTCCCCGGGGTGTTTGCGCCGGGCGGTATCTTTTCGGCCAAGGTGGTGGGAAGCTTCGAGCTGATGGCCTCGGTCCTGTTGCTGCTTGGCGCTGCCATGTCGCGCCAGCGCGCCGTGCAGGTGCTGGGTGCCGCCATGGGTCTGGGTGTCATC
>JAGPBF010000071.1 GCA_018063505.1 Rhodoferax sp. | reverse complement strand
GCTGGCCGTTTGCCCCAGCGCATTCAACTACCAGCTGGTCAGTGACAACCAGTCGATGTACAACACGCCGCCGACCTATGCGATCTATATCGCGGGCCTGGTTTTCCAGTGGATCCAGCGCCAGGGTGGTGTAACTGCGATGGAGCAGCGCAACATCGCGAAGGCACAAATGCTGTATCAGGCAATCGACGCGTCCCAGTTGTACGAGAACCGGGTAGACCCGGCCTGCCGCTCGCGCATGAATGTTCCGTTTTTCCTGCAGGACGACACACGCAACGACGCATTTCTCGCCGGCGCGCGCGCGAACGGCCTGCTGTCACTCAAAGGACACAAGTCTCTCGGTGGCATGCGCGCCAGCATCTATAACGCCATGCCGCTCGAAGGCGTACAGGCCCTGGTCGCCTACATGCGAGAATTTGAACGCTCCGCGGCCTGAACCAACCCGCCTTTAGCCTGACCTCATGACCAGAACATTGCCGCAGCTCCGAACCCAGATCGATGAAGTCGACGCCCAGTTGCTCGCGCTGCTCAACAAACGCGCCGGGCTTGCCCTCGAAGTGGGAGAAATCAAGCGGCAGGAAGGCTCGACGGTGTTCCGACCCGAGCGCGAGGCCCAGGTGATCCGCGACCTGCAGGGTCACAATGGCGGGCCGATCAAGGCCGACGGCATTGCCCACATCTGGCGCGAGATCATGTCGTCCTGCCGCGCACTGGAAGCACGCCAGCGCATCGCCTACCTGGGCCCGGCCGGAACCTTCAGCGAGCAGGCTGCGGTGCAGTTCTTCGGTTCGAGCTTCGAACATGTCCCCTGCGCGAACTTCGACGAGATCTTCCATGCCACCGCCGCTGGACGGTCCGACTTCGGGGTGATTCCGGTCGAAAACAACACTGAAGGTGTCGTCGCGCGCTCACTCGACCTGCTGCTGCATTCGCAACTGCACATCGTGGGCGAAGTCAGTCTGCTGGTGCGGCATCATCTTTTGCGCGCCGTCAATTCGCTCGACAGCATCGAGGTGGTACTGGCCCATCCGCAGGCGCTGGCCCAATGCCATGGTTGGCTTGGAACCCATCTGCCCCACGCGGAGCGGCGTGCCGCGTCGAGCAATGCCGAAGGCGCCCGCCTTGCTGCCGCCAATCCGTCATGGGCCGCGATTGCCAGCGACAGGGCTGCCTCCGAGTTCGGCCTGCATATGGTGGCCAGCGCGATCCAGGACGATATCCACAACCGCACCCGCTTTTGCGTGATCTGCTTGCCGCAGGTCATGGCAACGCCACCGGCCAGTGGCAACGACCGTATCAGCCTGGTGGTTTCTGTGCCCAACGTGCCAGGAGCTGTGCACGACCTGCTGGTACCGCTCAAGCGCCATGGCGTGTCGATGACACGCTTCGAATCCCGGCCGGCGCGCTCGGGCCAGTGGGACTATTTCTTTCACCTCGACATCCAGGGTCATCCTGGCCAGGAAAACGTGGCGGCTGCCCTGAAGGACCTTCAAGGGTTGTGCGAGTTCTACAAGTTGCTGGGTGCCTATCCGGCAGCGTCGCAATGAAACCCAAGCCGGTACTGACCCATGTTTGAACAATTAGGCCTGATCGGTTGCGGTCTCATGGGCGGCTCGTTCGCCCTCGCACTCAAACGCGCCGGGCTGGTCAAGCGGATCGTGGGATACAGCAAGTCACCGACGACCACAGAACGTGCGCGCCAGATGGGTGTCATCGATGTCGAGGCGCCTTCGGCTCTGCTGGCCGTTTCTGGCGCCGACATCGTGCTGCTGGCCGTGCCCGTTGCATCGACGGAATCGAGCTTCAAGGCCATCAAACACCTGGTCACGCCGCAAATGCTGATCATGGACGTTGGTTCGACCAAGCGCGAAGTGGTCGACGCGGCCCGCCGTGCACTGCGTGAGCAGATCGGCTGTTTTGTGCCGGCGCACCCGATTGCCGGCAAGGAACTGTCGGGCGTAGAGCATGCCGACGCCGACCTGTACATGGGTCGTCAGGTCGTGCTCACACCGATCGAGCGCACCAACACTATCCAGATCCAGCAGGCGGTGGACGTATGGTCTGCGCTTGGCTGTCGTGTGGTCCGAATGGCGCCCGAGGCCCATGATGCCGCATTTGCCGCTGTCAGCCACCTGCCGCACCTGATTGCATTTGCGATGATGAATGCAATCTCCAGTCAACCCATGGGCCGCGACTTCCTCTCGCTGGCCGGCCCGGGTTTCCGCGACTTCACCCGGATCGCGGCAGCCGACCCAGCGATGTGGCGCGATGTGATGCTGTCGAACCGCGAAGAACTGCTGGAGCAATCGAAGGTGTTCCAGCGCAACCTGCAGGCGCTCGAACTGATGATCACCAATGGCAATGGCGACGCTTTGATGGAGCAGATAGAAAACGCCAGTAGCACCCGTGCGACCTGGAGCATGGCAAAGCACCAGAAGTAATGTTCGCCACCGAATTCCTCGACCTGCCCCCGCTTGCCAGCGCCGGTGGCATGGTCACTTTGCCCGGCTCCAAGAGCATTTCCAATCGCGTGCTGTTGCTCTCGGCCTTGTGTGCGGGCACGACGACACTGCACGACCTGCTCGATTCGGACGATACCCGCGTCATGCTGGACGCCTTGCAGCTGCTGGGCTGCAGCGTCTCGCGCAGCGGCGACACGATCGCGATCGGTGGCCTGGCCGGCAAGCTGCCCAGGCTCCAGGCATCGCTGTTTCTGGGCAATGCCGGCACGGCAATGCGACCGTTGACTGCCGCGTTATCGGTGCTGGGCGGAGATTTCGAATTGCGCGGGGTTGCGCGCATGCACGAACGACCGATCGGCGATCTGGTCGACGCGTTGCGCCAGCTCGGTTGCCAGATCGACTACCTGGACAATCCAGGCTACCCGCCCTTGCGTATCGGCAAGCCTTCGCTCAATCTGAGCCAGCCGATCACCGTCCGTGGCGATGTGTCCAGCCAGTTCCTGACCGCATTGCTGATGGCCTTGCCACTGGTCGCCGCGCAAGACGTCGTCATCGACGTTGTCGGTGAGCTGATATCCCGTCCGTATATCGCCATCACGCTCAATCTGCTGGCCCGATTCGGTGTCCAGGTCAAGCGCGAAGGCTGGCAGCGCTTCACGATTCCCGCCGGGAGCCAGTTGCAATCACCGGGTGATCTGCATATCGAAGCCGACGCGTCCTCGGCCAGCTACTTCATCGCCCTTGGCGCCATCGCGCCGTCGAATGGCGTGCCGCTGCGTATCCAGGGTGTGGGCGCCGATTCGATCCAGGGCGATATCCGCTTCGTCGAGGCCGCCCGGCTGATGGGTGCCAACGTGACCAGCGGCCCCAACTGGCTGGAGGTTGCCGGGCCCGGGCCTGGCCGGCTGTTGCATCCGGTCGACCTGGACTGCAACCACATACCGGACGCGGCCATGACGCTGGCCGTGATGGCCTTGTACGCCAGCGGTACCAGCACCTTGCGCAACATCGCCAGCTGGCGGGTCAAGGAAACCGACCGCATCGCGGCGATGACAACCGAGTTGCGCAAATTCGGGGCCACTGTCGATGAGGGTCCCGATTTCATCCGCATCACCCCGCCCCAGACTGCGGCCCATTGGCGCGCGGCCAGCGTGGCCACCTATGACGACCACCGCATGGCGATGTGCCTGTCGCTGGCCGCATTCAATCCGGCCGGCCATCCGGTACGCATCCTCGACCCGAAATGTGTCGCAAAAACCTTCCCGGAGTATTTTGAAGCGCTGTTTTCGGTGGTCCAGACGCCGATCGCCAATATCCCGGTCATCTGCGTCGACGGCCCGACAGCGTCGGGCAAGGGTACCCTGGCGGCCGCACTGGCACAGCGTCTCGGTTACCACTTCCTGGACTCCGGCGCCCTCTACCGCATCACGGCCCTGGCGGCAACCCGCGCTGGCCTGCGTCTGGACGGCGCGGATGAAGCGGCGATTGCGCAACTGGTCGGGCAGCTTGACATCCGGTTCGCCGGCGGGCGGATCATGCTGGGCGACGAGAACGTCAGCGAGCTGGTCCGCACCGAAGAAATGGGCATGAACGCCTCCCGTGTTTCCGCACTGGTCGCTGTCCGACAGGCGTTGATCGAGTTGCAGCATGCCGCCCGTCGACTGCCTGGCCTGGTGGCCGACGGCCGCGATATGGGAACCGTGATCTTCCCGCAGGCGCCGCTCAAGGTCTATCTCACGGCCAGCGCAGCCAAACGCGCGCAGCGGCGTCATAAACAATTGATTTCAAAGGGGATTGCGACTACAATCGCCGGTCTTCGCCAGGACCTGGAGGCGCGCGACGCTCGCGATTCAAACCGCAGCACCGCGCCTTTGATTGCGGCGAAGGATGCCAGGCTACTGGACAACTCCGAACTGACGGTCGAGGAATCGGTCGACGCCGTATTGGATTGGTGGCAAGGCCTGCAGCCATTTCACAGTTTGTGATGGCGGCAGAAAACACGGGAACCCAGGTCCCCGTGATCGTCCACACGACTCCTCTCGTGCCTCAATGGCGCACTGGTCGTGTGGTGGTACAACTTAACCCGCGGAGCTTCCGCAAACACAATGTCAGAATCATTTGCCGATCTTTTTGAAGAATCACTGAAGGCCTCCGAAACCCGCATTGGCGAGGTCGTGACCGCCGAAGTGGTGCGTGTCGAACACAACTTTGTGGTCGTCAACGCCGGCCTGAAATCCGAAGCCTACGTACCCATCTCCGAATTCAAGAACGACAAGGGCGAACTCGAGTGCCAGATCGGCGAATTCGTCTCCGTGGCCATCGTCGCCATGGAAAACGGTTATGGCGACACCATCGTCAGCCGCGACACCGCCAAGCGCCTCGCATCGTGGATGTCCCTCGAAAAATCACTGGAATCGGGCGAGTTCGTCACCGGCACCACCAGCGGCAAGGTCAAGGGCGGCCTGACCGTGCTGGTCAACGGCATCCGCGCGTTTCTGCCGGGCTCCCTGGTCGACACCCGTCCGACCAAGGATCTGACGCCGTACGAAAACAAGACCATGGAATTCAAGGTCATCAAGCTCGACCGCAAGCGCAACAACGTCGTGTTGTCGCGCCGCGCTGTGGTCGAGGCCAGCATGGGCGAAGAGCGCGCCAAGCTGATGTCCACACTGAAGGAAGGCGCCATTGTCCATGGCGTGGTCAAGAACATCACCGAATACGGTGCCTTCGTCGACCTCGGCGGTATCGACGGTCTGCTGCACATCACCGACATGGCCTGGCGCCGTGTCCGTCACCCGAGCGAAGTGGTCACTGCCGGCCAGGAACTGATGGCCAAGATCCTGAAGTTCGACACCGAGAAGAACCGTGTCTCGCTGGGTCTCAAGCAGATGGGCGACGATCCGTGGATGGGCGTGAACCGCCGCTACCCGCAAGGCACACGCATGTTCGGCAAGATCACCAACATCGCCGATTACGGTGCATTCGTCGAACTCGAACCCGGCATCGAAGGCCTGGTTCACGTGTCCGAGATGGACTGGACCAACAAGAACGTGGCTCCGAGCAAGATCGTCACGCTGGGCGAAGAAGTCGAAGTCATGGTCCTGGAGATCGACGAAGACAAGCGCCGCATCAGCCTGGGCATGAAGCAGTGCAAGGCCAACCCATGGCAGGAATTCGCGCAGAACACCAAGCGCGGCGACCGTGTCAAGGGCCCGATCAAGTCGATCACCGACTTCGGCGTGTTTGTCGGCCTCGCTGCCGGCATCGACGGCCTGGTGCACCTGTCCGACCTGAGCTGGAACGAGACCGGCGAAGCCGCTGTGCGCAACTACAAGAAGGGCCAGGAAGTGGAAGCCCTGGTGCTGGCAGTCGACGTCGACCGCGAACGCATCTCGCTGGGTATCAAGCAACTCGATTCCGACCCGTTCACCACCTTCGTGTCGGTCAACGACAAGGGCCAGATCGTCACCGGCAAGGTCAAGACCGTCGACCCCAAAGGTGCAGAGATCGACCTGGGCCAGGACATCATCGGCTACCTGCGTGCCTCCGAGATCAGCCGCGACCGCGTCGAAGACGCCCGCAATGTGCTCAAGGAAGGTGACGAAGTCACGGCCGTGGTGGTCAACGTGGATCGCAAGACCCGCAATATCCAGCTGTCGATCAAGGCAAAGGATGCCGTCGACCAGCAGGAAGCCATGGCCAGCCTGAGCCAGAACTCGCAGCGCGAGAACGCAGGCACCACCAGCCTGGGTGCTCTGTTGCGCGCAAAGCTCGACAACAACTGATCGTCGGTCGCAACACCGATATCCGTAGATCCGGAGCGCGCCATGGGGCGCCTGCCGGGTCCCGGGCACCCCACTCTGCCTCATGACCCGTTCGGACCTTGTTGAAGAATTGGCCAGCCGGTTTGGCCAGCTGACCCATCGCGACGCCGAGTTTGCCGTCAAGGCCATTCTGGATGCGATGAATGACGCATTGGTGGCCGGGCACCGGATCGAGATCCGCGGTTTCGGCAGCTTCTCGATCAATCGGCGACCTCCGCGCATGGGACGCAACCCGCGCAGCGGCGAAAGTGTGGCGATCCCCGAGAAACGGGTACCACACTTCAAGCCGGGCAAGGCCTTGCGTGAATCGGTGGACAATCGCAATCAGGACGACACATCGCCCGTCAGCGGCGACCGCCGCGTCGGCTGAATCGCCAACGGCCCTGCCCGACAGTTCCCTGTCGCCAAGGGCTCGCCGCTCTAGAATCGGAAAGCATGAAAAACACTGTCCGATTGCTGAAGTGGGTCCTCAAGGCGTGCATCTTCTTCACCTTGTTCGCGTTTGCGCTGAATAACCAGCACGACGCCAGCCTGCATCTCTTCTTTGGTCACCAGTGGCGCAGCCCCATGGTGCTGATTGTGCTGGCCGCCTTTGCCGCCGGCCTGTTCGTCGGCGTTCTGGGCATGGCACCGAGCCGCTGGCGACACAGGGACACAGCGCCTGCTGTACCTGCCACCGGCAGCGGGACTTCTTCGTCCGAGATGACCCAACCCTCCACGCCTGCGCATGGACTTTGACATCAGCTGGCTGCTGCTGAGCCTGCCGGTGGCCTTCATTTTTGGCTGGGCTGCTTCCCGATTCGACCTGCGCCAGATGCGCCTGGAAAACCGGCGCGCGCCCAAGGCCTACTTCCGTGGGCTCAACTTTCTGCTCAACGAGCAGCAGGACCAGGCCATCGATGCATTCATCGAAGCGGTGCAAAACGACCCGGACACCTCCGAACTGCACTTCGCGCTGGGCAATCTGTTCCGGCGCAGGGGCGAATATGAACGTGCGGTGCGGGTGCACCAGCATTTGCTCTCGCGCGGCGACCTGGGCACCAGCGACCGCCACCGGGCCCAGCATGCACTGGCACTCGACTATCTGCGCGCCGGATTGCTCGACCGTGCCGAAGAGGCGCTGCTCAAACTCGAAGGAACGCCGTTCGAGTCGGAGGCGCGACTGGCACTGCTGGCCAACTATGAACGCTCGCGCGACTGGGTGCATGCCGCCGACGTGGCGCAGCGACTCAACGATGCCGAGCATGGCAGTTTCACCGGCCGGCTGGCGCATTACCTGTGCGAACAATCGGCGGCCCATCTGGCCGCCCATGAAGTCGAACCGGCACAGATGTTGCTCGAACAAGCCATCCACAACGCGCCAGCTGCGCCCAGGCCCCGGATCGATCTGGCCAAACTGCTGCGCCAACGTGGCGAACCTGCACAGGCGCTGGCCGTGCTCGAAGAACTTTATACCCAGGCGCCTGCGGCCCTGCCGCTGGTGGTCGGGCACATGGCCCAATTGGCAATCGACTGTCATCAGGCCGAGCAGGTCCGGGACCGGCTCATGGCGTTTTACACGAAAACCCCGGGCATCGACTGCCTCGAAGCCATCGTGACGCTCGAGACGCACCTGGGTGCAAGTGCCGACCAGACCCGGCAATGGTATCTGCGTCACCTGGAACACGAACCATCCCTGGTGGCCGCTTCACGCTGGTTTGCCAGCCAGCCCAAGCTCGGTGATGCCTCCCACCCTCCGGTGCAGCGGGCGCTCGACCACGCGACCAAGCCGCTGACACGTTACCGCTGCGCGGCATGCGGCTTCGAGGCCAAGCAACATTTCTGGCAATGCCCGGGTTGCCAGGCCTGGGACAGCTACCCAGCCCGGCGCGTCGAGGAGCTCTGAGCCTGCGCTCGGCCGCAGGCTCAAGGGCGGCTTGCGGACCGGTCAGAAGCCGACAGCCTGCCCGTCTCGTCGTGAATCGCTGGCCGCGACATATCCGTCCTGCATGTCGTCGCTCATGCGCCATATGAACTGGCCACTGCCGAAGTCCATGTAGTTGTCAGGTATCAACTCAAAGCGATGGCCCAGCTTCTTGAGACCATCGACCAGGCCAGCGGACATGGTGGACTCGAAATCCACGCTTTGTCCGCTGCTGAATTTCCAGCGCGGTGCATCACATGCCGCCTGCGGCTGCTGCTTGTACACCAGCATGCGCACCAGCGTCTGCAGATGGCCTTGCGGCTGCATGTTGCCGCCCATCACGCCAAAACTCATCTGCGGCTTGCCGTCCCTGGTCAGGAAGCCGGGAATGATGGTGTGGAACGGTCGCTTGCCACCCGCCACCTGGTTCGCATGGCCATCTTCCAGCGTGAAGCCGAATCCGCGGTTCTGCAGACTCACCCCTGTGCCCGGCACCACGATGCCGCTGCCAAAGCCCATGTAGTTGGACTGGATCAGGCTGATCATCATGCCGCTTTCGTCGGCGGCCGACAGGTAGATCGTGCCGCCCTTGGGAGGATGACCATGCGAGAAGGTCTGCGCCTTGTCTTGCGCGATCAGCCGTGCGCGCTCGCCCAGGTAGGCGTCGCTGAGCAGGTCGGCAGCCGAGACTTCGCGCATGAAGCGTGGATCCGCGACCCAGCGGTAGGTGTCGGCAAACGCCAGCTTGATGGCTTCGATCTGCAGATGCTGCGACTCGACGCTGTCGACCGCAAACCGGCCCAGATCGAGCTTGTCCAGCATGCCAAGCGCCATCAGCGCGGCAATGCCCTGGCCATTGGGCGGAATCTCGTGCACCGTGTGACCGGCGAAGTCCTTCTGGATCGGTGTCACCCACTCGGGCCGGTAGGCGTCCAGATCGGCCATGGTCATGCTGCCGCCGTTGGCCGCGGCATGGGCCACCAGCTTCTCGGCCACCTCACCCCGGTAGAACGCGTCGCCTCTGGACTCGGCAATCTTGCGCAGCGTCTGTGCCGCTTCACGGAATACGAATCGCTCGCCCGGCGCCGGCGCACGGCCTCGCGGCATGAAGGCCGCAGCAAACCCCGGCTGATCCTGCAGCACCGGAATCTGGCGCGCCCACTTGTCGGCGACGATGACACCCACACCATGGCCGCGCTCGGCCAGCTCGATCGCCGGCTCCATCAGGTCGGCAAACGGCAATTTGCCAAAACGCGACGACAGCGCCGCCCAGCCGGCCACAGCGCCGGGTGTGGTGACCGAGTCCCAGCCGCGCTGGGGCATCGCGCCAGCATGGCGTTTGCGGAAGTAGTCCGGGCTCCAGGCTGCCGGAGCGACGCCTGAAGAATTGAGGCCGTGCAGGTCTTTGCCATCCCACAGAATCGCGAAGTTGTCGCTGCCCAGGCCATTGGAGATCGGTTCGACGATGGTCAGTGCAGCTGCGGCGGCGATGGCTGCGTCGATGGCATTGCCGCCCTTGAGCAGCATGCGCAAGCCGGCCTGCGACGCCATGGGATGCGAGGTGGACACCACGTTACGCGCCATCAACGGGCTGCGGATCGTGGGATAAGGGTTCTTCCAGTCGAATTGCATGATTGCTCCTGTATGTTTGAAATTATCGGCAAGGCCCAGGGGCGACAGGCTTCAACGATGGCGCGGGTCGAGCGCGTCGCGCAGTCCGTCACCGAGAAGGTTGAACGCCAGTACCAGTGCAAAGATTGCCAGTCCCGGCCAGATCGCCATCCAGGGCGCGTTGTCCATGAAGTTTTTCGCCGTGTTGAGCATGCTGCCCCAGCTCGGTGCAGGCGGCTGCTGGCCCAGGCCCAGAAAAGACAGGCTGGCCTCGGCGATCACCGCCGCCGCAATCGCCAGTGTCGACTGCACGATCACCGGCGCCGAGATGTTGGGCAGGATGTGCGACACAGCGATACGCAGTGGCGAACATCCCACCGCGCGCGCCGCCTCGATGTAGTCCTCGACCTTGACGTTGATGACCTGGGCGCGCGTCAGCCGCACGAAGATCGGTGCCGCCGACACGCCGATGGCGATCATTGCGTTGGTCAGGCTCGGGCCGAGGAAGGCCGCCAGCGCAATTGCAAGGATCAGGAACGGGCAGGCCAGGAATGCATCGGTGATGCGCGAGATGATGCTGTCCACCAGGCCACCGAAAAAGCCGGCCACCATGCCGATCAGCACGCCAAGTACCAGCGAGATCGTCACCGAAACCACGCCGGCCATCAGCGACGCGCGGGTACCCCATACGACGCGGGACAATACATCGCGTCCGAGTTCGTCAGTACCGAACCAGTAGGTTGCGCTGGGGGGCTTGCGGATCGCCCCCCAACTGGTCGCGATCGGATCATTCGGAGCGATCCAGGGTGCGAAAACCGCCAGCAGCACGAAGAACACCACGGTAGCCAAACCCAGCATGGCGATGCGGTTGCGCACCAGCTTGCGCCAGGCACGGCGCCACGGCCCGACCTGCGCCAGGCGGTTCGTCGACGCTGCCGGGGAAGAGGCGCAAGGAGCGGTCAGGGTCGCCATGGATCAGTACCGCAGCCGCGGATTGAAAAGGAAATAGGCCATGTCGGCCAGCAGGTTCAGCAGGATGTAAGCCGTCGCGGTGACCAGCACGACGCCCTGCACCACCGCATAGTCGCGATTGAACACGGCGTCGATGATCAGCTTGCCAAAGCCGGGGATGGTGAACACCTGCTCGGTCAACACGGCGCCGGACAACAAGGTACCGAGCTCCAGCGCGCCGAGCGTGATGACCGGTGTCAGCGCATTGCGCAAGGCATGCTTGATCACCACCACGGTTTCGCTCAGGCCCTTGGCACGCGCGGTGCGCACGTAGTCGGCCGCCAGCACCTGCAACATGGAACTGCGCGTGTGGCGCATCAGCACGGCCGAAATACCGGTGCCCAGCACGAACGCCGGCATGATCATCGCCGCCAGATTGGCACCGAGATTCTCGAAGGGACTGACATATCCCGATGCCGGCAACCAGCCCAGCTGCACCGAGAACAGCAGGATCATCAGAATGCCGAGCCAGAAGTTGGGCATCGACAACCCGGACAGCGCGAATACCGTGGCACCATGATCCCAGGCCGAGCCGCGCCGGACCGCGGCGATGACACCGGCCGGAATGCTGATCAGAACCGCGATCAGCATCGACAACAGGGCCAGTTCCACAGTGACAGGCAGCTTCTGCAAAATCAGCTCACGTACCGGCAGCTGCGTTCGTACCGAATCACCCAGATCGCCCTGCAACACACCGGCCATCCAGTAGCCGTATTGCACTGGAAGCGGCTTGTCGAGCTTGAGCTTCTCGCGGAAATGGGCAATGACCTCCGGACTCTGGTCCTCGCCCGCCAGGATCTGTGCCGGGTCGCCCGGCAACAGCTGCTGCAGACCGAAGATGAGCATCGACACGAACACCAGCGTGGGCACGATCGAGACCAGGCGGCGTATGAAATAGGCAAACATCGGTCGAACCTGCAGTCAGACTGTCACAAGGGTCAATTGAACTTCAGGCCTTCGAGCCGCAGCAGGCCGTCGGGAACCTCCCGCACGCCGGCGAGCTTGTTGGTGTAGGCCCAGAGCCAGTTGCGGTGGTACAGGTAGACGATGGGACGGTCCTTGGCTTCCTGTGCCGCCACTTGCGCGTAGGCCTTGACCCGGTCAGCTATGGTCAGCTTGGTGCGTGCCTCGTTGAGCAACGCGTCGACCTCGGGCTTGCAATAACCCGAATAGTTCAGCGGCTGCTTGCAAGCCAGAAAGCTGTAGACATTGCCGTCCGGATCGGCCCGGCCGCTCCAAGCCAGCACATAGGCTTCGAAGTCGCCCTGATCGGCCATCTTCAGCGAGGTCGCGAATTCCGTCGACTGGATCTTGACGTCGAATCCGGCCTCCTTGGCCATGGCCTGCACCACCTGCGCGATCTTCTGCGCGTCCGATGTGGTCGCTGTCATCAGCGTGAAGCTGGGGTTGGTCACGCCGGCTTCCTTGAGCAAAGCCTTGGCACGTGCCACGTCGCGCTTGGGGACAGGCACATTCTTGGCATAGAAGCTGCTGCTCGGCGCAACCCATTGGTTGCCCGGCGCAGCCTCCCCATCCATCACCACCTGCACGATCCCGTCGCGATCGAGCGACAGCTCGAAAGCTTCACGTACCTTGGCGTCCTTGCCCAGCGGGTTGGCCTGGGCCTTGTCGCTCTTGCCGGTATTGATGGTGATGCCCTGGTAGCCGATCTCGGTGATCTTGCTGACCTTGAGCTTGGGATCGGCGGCGATCTTCGCGATGTCGCTCGACGCCGCCCGCTCGATGAAATCGAGCTGTCCGCTGCGCAGGTTGGCCAGCCGCACCGTCGCGTCGGGAATCGGCGTGTAGACGATGCGGTTGAAGTGGATCGCATCCTTGTTCCAGTAGTTGGCGAATTTCTCGAACACCATGCGGTCCTGGGCAATACGTTCGACAAACCTGAACGGACCGGAACACACCGGCGCCGTGCCGAAGTTCGCGCCTCCGGCCTTGGCCGCCTTGGGCGACACCATCATGCCGGCGCGGTCGGCCAGTGCGGCCAGCAGCGGCGCAAACGGCGCATTGAGGTTCAGACGCACGGTCAGCGGGTCCACCACGTCGACCGACGTGACGGGTCGCAGTTCGCCGCTGCGGTTCGAACCCGGCATGGTCTTGTGCCGCTCGATATTGAACTTCACCGCCTCGGCGTCGAACTTCTCGCCGTCATGGAAAGTCACCCCGCTGCGCAGCTTGAGCGTCAGCGCCTTGCTGTCGGCACTCCACTGGTAGCTGGTGGCCAGTTGTGGAATGATGGCCATCTTTTCATCGACATCGAGCAGCTTGTCGCACATGGCCGAGAAGACGATGCGCCCGACAAAGGTGCGCGCCAGGGTCGGGTCCAGGATGTCGGGGTCTTCGGCCAGACCGACGCGCAGCACCTGGGCCTGCGCAAACAAGGGGACAAGGGTCAGCAAGGCGGTGCCCAGCAGTTTTCGGGTCAACGGTTTCATGGTGCGTTCTCCTTCAAATAAACAGAAATGCCCGGGGCCGTCACTGCGCTGCCGGCGCGGGTACGGAAAAAGCCGATTGCAGGCGTTGCAGACGCAAGCGGGCGGGGTCAATGGCGCTCGCCATCCTCACCGCCACGGTGGGCGTCGACAGTGGAAAATGGCAGGCCACGGCATGTACAGCATCGCCTACGAGCAGGGGAGTGATCCGTGAACAGATCGCCTGCGCATGCGTACATCGCGTATGCAGGTGGCAACCCGACGGCGGGTCGAGCGGACTGGGCACATCGCCGCTGAGCAGTGCACGCTGACGCCGCAGACCAGGCTCCGGCAAAGGGATCGCCTGCATCAAGGCCTGCGTATAGGGGTGGCGCGGCGCGGAGAAAATGCGCTGCGTATCGCCGAGCTCGACGATGCGCCCCAGGTACATCACCGCCACGCGACTGGCAATGTGCTTGATGACCGCCAGGTCATGGGCGATGAACAGGTAGGACAGGCCCAGGCGCTGCTGCAGGTCCTGCAACAGATTGACCACTTGCGCCTGCACCGACACGTCGAGCGCGGACACGGCCTCGTCACAAACGATCATGCGCGGCTCGACGGCCAGCGCGCGGGCAATGGCGATGCGCTGGCGCTGGCCGCCCGAAAACTCGTGCGGGTAACGTTGCGCTGCCTCGGCCGGCAAACCCACGGTGTGCAGCAACTGCGCCACCTGCGCAGTTTCGCGACCGCGGTGCAGCCCGTGAACCCGCATCGGCTCCTGCAGGGTCTGACCGACTGTCTTGCGCGGATTGAGCGAGGAGAACGGGTCCTGGAAGATCAACTGCATGTCGCGGCGCTGTGCGCGCAATGCCGCGGCGTCCAGCGCCATCAGGTCTCGGCCGGACATGGTCAGCGTGCCGCCGGTGGGTTCGATCAGGCGCAGCAACATGCGGCCCAGGGTCGACTTGCCGCAGCCCGATTCGCCCACCACGCCAAGGGTTTCGCCGCCGTGCAGATCCAGATCCACACCATCGACAGCGCGCACCTGACCATGGATGCGATTGAACAGTCCGCGGCGTACCGGGAAATATTTGACCAGGCCCCGGGCCTGCAGCAATACCGGCTTGCCACTGTTGGCCGGTGCAATCGTCATGCCAGCGCCTCTTCGGCCCTGCCGGCGAGCAACTGCAAGGGGTCCAGCGGTGCGCGCAGACAGGCGGACTGATGCCCTTGGCCGACATCACGCAACGGCGGCGGCGCGATGCGGCACTCGGCCAGTGCAAACGGGCAGCGATCGGCAAAGCTGCAGCCCGGCGGCATCTGCATCGGCGTGGGAACCTGACCCTCGATGGAAGCCAGGCGCTTGTGCTCGGTATCAAGGCGCGGAATCGAACCCAGCAGGCCAACCGTATACGGGTGCTGGGGCTCGTTGAACAGGGCATGAACCGGGCCGCGCTCGACAATGCGCCCGGCATACATGACGACCACCTCGTCGGCCACTTCAGCCACCACGCCCAGGTCATGGGTGATCAGCACGATGGCGGTGCCGGTTTCCTGCTGCAAGCTGCGCATCAATTCCAGAATCTGCGCCTGGATCGTCACGTCGAGTGCCGTAGTGGGTTCGTCGGCGATCAACAGCCGCGGCTCGCAGACCAGGCCCATGGCGATCATGACACGCTGGCGCATGCCACCGCTGAGCTTGTGCGGATACTCGTCGATGCGTTGTTCCGGCGCGGGTATGCGCACCTTGCGCAGCATCTCGATGGCGCGCTCGCGCGCCTGCACGCGGCTGATGCGGCGATGCCGCAGCAGCGCCTCGATGATCTGCTCCCCCACCGTGAACGACGGGTTGAGCGAGGACATCGGCTCCTGAAAGATCATCGCCATGCCATTGCCGCGCAGATCCTGCAATTCCTGCTCGGATGCTCCGACCAGTTCCCGTCCTTCGAATCGGACCGAGCCCGCGGCGATGCGGCCATGGGGCTTGGGCAACAGGCCCATGATGGACAAGGAGGTCACGCTCTTGCCGCAACCGGATTCGCCGACGATCGCCAGCGTGCGGCCGGCCTCGACCGAGAAGCTGACCCCATTGACGACGGCAAACTCGCCGTCGTCGCCGGCAAACACCGTGCGCAGGTCGCGCACCTCGAGCAGGCTGCTCACTGCACTATCCTCCGCGCCGCGCATGGAATTCGGCGATGGTGGCATCGATCCTGGTCCGGTCGGTGATGCCAGCCGGGCGTCCGCGACCAGGCAGGCAGGACAGGAACGGCTGGAACCGCTCCAGGCTGACGCCATGCAGCCGGCGCAGTTCCGTCAAGGGGTCCTCGTGGTCGTCCACGCGCAAATCCAACGCCAGATAGTCCTCGTCGGCATGGATGCGCAACGCAGCCGACTGCTTGCCCCGCTTGTCACCGCCGGCCGATTCGCCCGCATCCATTGCCGCCAGCAGACGTTCTGCCAGGCTCATTCCCTTGCTGCGCTCGAACGCCTCGGCCGTCGCCTCGATGACGCGCGGTCCCGCCAGCATGTTGCCCGCCACGCTCAGACCTTCGCGCGCCAGGTGGCCACACCAGTCTACGCATTGCGCACCGGTGAAACCAGCGGCCATCCCCTGGGACGGCAATACATGGACCTGGCGCTGCTCCCGGCCTTCGTCACCGGCTGTCAGCGCCGCCAGCACTGCGCTGGGGCTCTGCCCCTGCTCGAGCAGGTTCAGTGCGGCCTGCCCATACAGGGGGTTCATCAGTGCCTGCGTCGACACGGCGCCCAGGCCGCGCCGAGTGTGGACACACAAGGAACCCACGGCGAAGAAGCGACTGGCGATCGCCACGCCGAAGTGGCCGTTTTCATCACGCGCAAGAATGGACCATGTCATCGCTCAGGCTCTCGATTCATGAAGTCAATGGGCAAAGAAAAGGCGGTCGGCCCTGCACAGCGCGGTCAGCACCGAAGGCCGTGCAAGCCGGCGCCGCACCTTGCCGACATCGACCGCGTGGGCTAGTCGCGCGCCCCGGCTGCCCGTCACCATCGACGCCGGAACGGTCAGGGCCATGCCCTGCCGGTCGCCGTGGCCGCCGGCCACGTGCATGGGGGTGCGCAAGTACTTGACTGGCGGCACGCTCACGGGGCCACCGCCGATGCCCGAAACGAAGAACATACGGTCGACGGTAACGGCGAAAAGATGGATTGCATATAGGTGGGTGATGGACGGTCCGCCACGGAGTATAAGAATCGAATGACATTTGTAAACCTGTTGCCGTCTGCCCGCGCAATGACCATGCCAAGTCGGAAAATATTTGCAAACTGTTGATATATATATATTTTCTAGCAAAACCTCATCACACCCCAGATTGCCCGATGTAAGCCGTCCTGGACATGCAGCATCAAAATTTCGATACAAACGACAACGCGCCTCGTCTGAAACGCTCAGATGTAAACCAGAAGAGTCCTAATGGGTTGCCATGCGGATTCACCTTGACTGTTGCGTCGAGCTGCGGGTAATCACCTAGAAATCAGCGGGCAAATTGTCACGATGTGGTGCACTGCGCACGCAAAGAAGGCGTCGCCGGCACTGCACGATACGGTGCCTTCGCTTCCGGCCGGCCGCAACAGGACTTACAACCTTGCGCCACCACGCCGGTTCTTGACCCGCGTCAACAGCGACTTGCACTCGACAGACAGGATTTCCGGGCGATTGAAGATGCGTTCACGGACGAAACGATCGAAGCTCTCATAGCTGTCGGTCAGAGTATGGATATGCAGGCTCTGCAGATCGCTCATGATGTACAGGCTCACCACTTCCGGGCAATCGGCCAGTTCCTGTGGAAGGCTGTTCATCGCCAATGGCGCGACCTTGAGATCGATGAATGTCGAAATCACCTTGCCCAGCTTCTCCGGATTGACCACGGCGCTGAACAATTCGATCACCCCGCTGTCGACCAGGGCCTGCACCCGGGTACGGGCGTGGGCCCGCGAAATACCCAGTTTGCGGGCAATGTCGGCGAACGAGGCCCGTCCATCCTTGATCAGGATGTTGAGCAATGCAGGATCGACCTTGTTCATGGATCTGGCAATGGGGAAGCTGACGATGGGAGCCTGCATTGTTGCGCAAGTCCGGTCGGCGAACCCACGGTCAGTCCGCTCTTCCCATGGCACCGCATTCCAACGCAGCGTTCAACCCTCGCCGGGGCTGGCTAAGGCTGCGCTAAGTTGGGCGAAACACACTGCCGACGCGGCCAGATGGGTCGCGCCAGGAATCGAAGTGACTACGCCCAAATTACGCTTGAAATGGCTGCTCGCCTTGGACTGCCTGGTTTCCAGCGTGGCCGCCTCGGCGGCCGATTCGTCGATGGACCGGATCGCCGCAGTAACCCGAATCGGGGGACTGGTCTCGCTGACACCTTCCGCGACACCCGCGGTCCGAAGTCAGCCAGATGGCCCAACCATAGCAGCAGCTCCAGCCACAACGGGCGGCGGTATCGGCAGCGACCGGCGCTGAGCCCAGAACAGCACACATGGATGCCGCCTTCACACCCAACGCCCGTCTGACGTCACCGCCACTGGGCCTGTATCGTTTCGCCAGTTCCAGCGGATTGCTGCTGGCCGCGTTGGCATTGTGGCTGCTCGCCACCCTCGGACTGCGCCCGCTATTGCTGCCCGACGAGGGGCGTTACGCGTCGGTTGCACTGGAGATGCTGCATGGCGACGGCTGGCTGCCGACGCTCAATGGCCTGCCGTTCTTTCACAAACCTCCACTGTTCTACTGGCTCGACATGGCGGCAATGCACCTGTTCGGCGTCGGCCCGTTCAGTGCCCGCGTCGGCTCCATGCTGGGCGGTTGGCTGATGGGCGCCAGCATGTACCTGGCGCTGCGTCGCTGGCACGGGCCCCGATTGGCGCTGCTGGCACTGGTGGTTCTCGCCACCAGCCCGTTCTTTTTCGTCGCAAGCCAGTACGCCAACCATGACATGCTGGTTGCCGGTCTGATCAGTGCGGCCATCATGGCCCTGCTGCGCGCGGTGGAAAATCCGCCGACGGTCGACTTGCGCTGGCTGGCGGTCGGAGCCGCAGCCTGTGCGCTGGCGACCCTGGCCAAGGGGCTGATCGGATTTGTCCTGCCGGCCATGGTGTTAGGCCCCTGGCTGCTGGCCCAGGGCCGCTGGAGGCAAGTTGTGGGTTTATTGCACCCGCTGGGCTGGCTGGTGTTCCTGCTGATCGCAGCGCCGTGGTTCGTTGCCATCCAGTTGCGTTATCCGGGCTTCTTCGACTATTTCGTCGTGGAGCAGCATTTCCGCCGCTTCGCGCAATCCTCGTTCAACAATGTGCAGCCCCTCTGGTTCTTCCTGCCGGTGATACCGGCGCTGATGTTGCCATGGGCCGGGTGGATTCCCGTTGCCGCCGTGCGCGCCTGGCGCGAGCGTACGCCCATGGTGGATTTGTATGCCTGGTGGATCGTCGCCATCGTCGGCTTTTTCTCGCTGCCGAGTTCGAAGCTGGTCGGCTACGTGCTTCCGGCATTGGTGCCCGTGTCGATCTTCATCGCCATGGCGCTGGAGCTGGCGCCCCGTCGGCGCATCAAGGCCGTCGCCGCGCTGTCCACCGTCGTGTGTCTGGCCATTGTCGGCGCCATCGCCTGGCAGGCGCCGAAATCCAACCGTGGCGCGGCTCTGGCGCTGGCCCAGGCCATGGCGCCAGGCGACACCGTGGTGATGGTCGACGACTACCTGTACGACTTACCGTTCTACGCCCGTTTGCGAAAGCCGGTGGTATTTGCCAGCGACTGGGCCAATCCGCAACTGGCGTCGCAGGACAACTGGCGCAACGAGCTCATCGATGCGGCCCGCTTCGCGCCCGAGCGTGGCGATGCGGTGCTCCGCCCGATGGCGCAACTCGACCGCATGGCCTGCGATGGACACACGGTATGGTTTGCGGTAGCCAGCGCCAAGGCACCCACGGTGGCCGCATTGACCGGCGTCACCCGCATGTATCAGGACGCCAAGTCCGAACTGTGGCGCGCCGGCGCACGCAGTTGCTCGTGAGCGCGCCGGCCGATGCGTCATTTGCTGCGTTATGCGACGGTCGGCGTTGTGGCCACGGCGGTGCATTATCTGCTGTTGATTGCCTGCGTCGAGCTCGCGCACTGGGACGCATGGTTGGCTTCGGGTTATGGCGCTGCCGCAGGCGCGCAGGTGGCCTATCTGGGCAATCGCTGTTTCACGTTTG